>NZ_JBSSCZ010000037.1:0-24826 GCF_054060215.1 Thermostichus sp. OS-CIW-30
TACGGGGGTGAGGCTGGATTCCATTACGTGATCGAGCTGCTCTGGGATGCCTGTAGCGGCTTGCTGGAATCCCTGGTTCCCGGGATCCAATGCCCGCCGTTGCCCCCCCGTGCTTGAGAGATTATTCGTCAGATCTGTATTCTTGATGAAACTTGACAGAATTCTTGATGAAACTTGACAGATAAGTCTGGACAACGGGATCCCTTTTGGCTAACTTTGTGGGCGGGATCAGAGTAGCTCCTGAACAGCTTTGGAAAGTTGGTTTTCTTGCGGTTTGGCCTTATAGCTGTATAGATTCGAGGGTTGTCTCTGACACCAAAGAGACGCTGGAGACAAGTGAGTTGACATTCGCAAATATCAAATATGTGGGAGGGTCACGATGGATGAGCTTTTACCAGGGCTGATTGCCGTTGCCCTTTACGCCTTCTTTAGCTACACCTTAATGGTGATTGGAGAGAAGCTAAACGTGCCGAATGCTTGGTTAGCTTGGATCCCGATTGCTAACATCTGGGTGATGTGTCGAGCTGCTGGTAAACCCGGCTGGTGGGTGATCCTCTTCTTCATTCCCCTAGTCAACTTGATCTTCGGTATCTGGGTGATCTTTGCCATTCCACCCCGCCTGAATAAATCCCGCTGGCTGGGTCTGCTGGTTTTCCTGCCTGTTTTGGGAGCTTTGCTCTACTCAGGCATTCTGGCCTTCACTTGAATTAGCCAGTCTTGCCTTGATACAAACTAAACAATCGAAAAAGTCTACCACTTGAGCAAGTTAAAGCTCTCCATATCGATAGTGGCGCGGTTGCGGTAGATCCCCAGCACGATGGCCAAGCCCACTGCGGCCTCGGCAGCCGCCACAGTGATGACAAACACCGAGAACACCTGGCCGCGAATCATCGCTGAATCGACAAAGTTGGAGAAAGCCATGAAGTTCAGGTTCACCGCATTGAGCATCAGCTCAATCGACATCAGGACGCGAATCGCATTGCGGCTGACGATCAGGCCGTAGATGCCAATACAAAAAAGAACCGCTGCCACCACCAAGAAAAACTGCAGTTGCAACATCGCGATAGGCTCCAGTAGATACGCAATGAGAAGGGCACTGGGAAAACTCTGGATTTTGTGATCGAGAGCAGGTAGCTTCAACGGGTGCTCACCAGCTCTGCCGGTCGTTCTGACTCTGATTCAAGCTGGGGTCGGGCCCGCTCCAGCAAGCTCAGATCCCCTTCTCCGGCTTGGGGAAGAACAAACTCCCGCCGCGCCAAGACAATGGCCCCAATCAACGCCATCAGCAGCAAAACAGAAGCCAGCTCAAAAGGCAGAAGATAATCGCTGAAGAAGTGGCCGCCGATCACCAACACACTGCTCAAAGGTTGGATCGGCTGCAGCGGCCAAGGGGTGTTCAAAGCCATCGCGGCTAGAAGGGCAAACAGACCCAAACAGACCACCGCCGTCACTCCGTTGCGCAGCCAGCCCAGCTTCAGAGGAGCAAAGTTGTAGCGCCGATTCACCAACATGATGGCAAACAGGATCAACACATTAACCGCGCCGACGTAGATCAGAACTTGGGCTGCGGCCACAAAATCGGCATTCAAGAGGAGATACAACCCGGCCATGCTCAGGAAAACGCCCCCGAGCAGAAAACCGGAATAGACAATGCTGGGGGCCCAAACCACGCCTAGCGCGAAGCCAATGGCCATCGCCGATAGCACCACAAACGTAACCAGTTGTACGCCTTCTCCGAGGGTCATGAGAGATCCGTCCTTAGCCAGTTTCTATTGCTGCTCCCTTACCACTGTACTGTCCTGGCGGATTTAAGAGAAGCCCGACTCCTTTTTCAGATCGATAGAGAAATCTCTAGAGTTGGGTCTCACCAACTGCCGCCCGCTCCGCCACCTCCGCTGCTGCCGCCACCGAAGTCTGAATCTCCACCGAAGTCTGAATCTGTGTCTGTGTCGCTGAGCTCGGGGATGACCACCTCTCGCTCGCTGCGGTACCCGCAGATAGGACAGCTCAGGATTTCCAGCTTCAAGCCGCTAGAGGAATAGGTGGCTTCCCTGAGAACCTGTGTGGTGAGGTCGAGGGTGAGGGCTTGGCACCGAGGGCAGTAAAGGTGTCGGGAGAGCGTGCCTTCGCGCACAACCACAGCTATTCCTTGACAGGTAGGACAAAACCAGCCGTAGTAGCGAGCTCTGCCGCGGCTCCTGGCCAGGCGATGCTCTTGGGGAAGGTACTTATCCAGAAGCTGGGGCTGGATTGGGCGCATGGGTCGACCACAGGCTTGACAGACCACTGGCTGAAAAGGGATCCCACGCTTCCGGCCCAAGGTGCCGTCAGTGGCCATAGCAGCCACAACCGGCAGAGCGAACCCCAGCCAGTTGCCGCTGGACAATCCTAGGAACACGCCAAGGCAGAGGGATCCCGAATAGAGGAAGAGACGAATGGGGTCGCTCTGAACCGAAGAGAGCACAGCACCTGTTCTTGGATCTCTGCGTGTCAGGGAGAGGACTTGTCTTCCCCCTCGCTCAGCCCTTAGAGAGACGGGCATGCGAGAGCGCTGCCACCCCAGTCCCAAAATGATGATCCCCAGCAGCAGCAGGATCCCTTCCACCAGGGAAGAATCAATGCCCTGGGCCACTGCCCCAGAAGAAGTTGCAATCGTTGAGGTGGTAACTCCAGAAGCTGCCGCAGGAACATTGGCAACGGGCTGGCCCTGCAACACCGAGGTCAACTGCCGCACCCCCGCCAGAGTGCCGCCATCGAAATCCCCATTGCGAAACCGAGGCAGGATCTGCTGGTCGATAATCTGCTGGACTCGGCTGTCGGGGAGGATAGCGACCAGGCCCCTGCCCGTTTCGATTTCCACCCGCCGATCCCCTACCGAGATGAGAAACAAAACCCCGTTGTTTTGGCCTGCCTTGCCGATCCCCCAGTAGTTAAATAGCTGCGTGGTGAAGTCTTTTGGTGTTGCATATCCCTGAGTATTCGGCACGGTAACCACTGCCATCTCGGCACTGGTGCGCTGCTCAAGCTGAGTGATAAGACGGTTGAGCTCGTTTTCGGTGCTGCTGCTGAGGATGTTGGCGGTATCGGAAACCCACCCTCCATACTGACGGCGGGGGTTGGGCACTTGTTCAAGGGTAATGGCCCAAGCGGGCTGCGGCAGCAGGAATACAACTAGCAAAACTGCCGCCCAAACTTTCGGCATGGCTTACCTGGCTGAGCGCTGCCTAGGTTCTAGCACAGCTGTCTCGGCTAGACTGGCAGTCCTTTTCCCAGGGAGAGAGGGAAGTTGGGGAACGGTTGAGACAAGCCGCTTCTTGTTGCTAGTAATTGTTAACAGCAACCGGCCCTCAGTCCGGCCAAGGGAGCCAGGCTTCTTCTTGCCATTCCACTTCAAAGCACTCCCGGGCGGCCTGGAGAAAATGTTCGATCAAAGCAGGGATCCCTGGCGCCGTGGGGCAAATGTCGTAGATACCAATCACCTGCGAGCCGGGCAGATACCGTTCCCACAGCTCTAGATTGGGTTGCAATAGGAGGGATCCCTGTTGCAGGATCCCCCAAGGTTGCCACAGTTGGGCGTTGCCCATCAGCTTTTTGCCCTGCCAGCTCAAGTCAGCACGGGTACGGGAGGCAAAGCAACTGGTCTTGTTGCGGTAGCCGGGATCCCGGTGGCTTCGGCCGTGAGCAAAAGCGGGCTCATCTATGGCAATGCCCAGCTCCGCCAACCCCTGCACCCAAAAGCGGCAACAGAAGTCGTACACCCAGGCCCGCTGCAAACTGGGCAACCTGGCTTGCAAGTAAGAAAGGGGCAACACCAAGCTGTAGGTCAGCTCTGCTGCATCCTCAGCCGCCTGATGGAGCACCGCCCTTCCCCCCGTGGGTCGGCGCACAATCGGGATCCCTGGCAGGGGATCTGGCCAAACCTGGTGCCGTCCCAGCGAGAGGGTAAGCTGATCCCAGCCATAAAAGCGCAGGCAGGGGTGAGGGTCATGGCGCAGCCGCTGCAGAAGCCAGGCATCCTGCTCCATTTGCCGGGCCCCAGAGGCCACGCGGTAGGGGAGCCAGTATCCCTGGGATCCCATCCTGGCAAAGCCAGACCTTAAACTTTGGGGAACTCCGCCTGGAGGGGCTCATCATATTCATCGGCCAAGCTGGCCACAATGGTGATGGCCCGGGAAATTTCGCCCGCTGTGATCCCTTCCAAGGTGCGGTAGTGGTTCAGCACCACCTGGTTGTTCCAGATGCAAAAGCGCGCCTCTAGGGTGTCGCTCCAATTCTTCTCCAGGAGCTTCTGCATCAGCTTGGCCGGTTCTGCCACCGGCAGAGAGAGAACGGGAGACCATACCAAAAGAGTGTCTTCTGGGGATTCGCCGCTCAGATGGACGAACACTTCTGCCGTGCCGTAGGTGAATTTCCAGGTGTGACCTTGCTCGTGGTTCTCGTAGGCGGCATCCTCCTTGAGGCTGGAAACCACCGCCGAGACAACCTCAACGTAGCGAACGGACTCTGGAAAAACCTCTGGCGAAGGGTTAAAGGTGCTCATGAGCGGCTCACTGTAGACCATGGTCTTCCCCCTATTCCCTATCCAACCACCTCAACTATACCGCTATACCGCCTAAGACTCCGACCTATCCGGTCATCGCTTTGGGATCCTCAACTCAGGCGAGAATGAAACCGTTGGCAATGGTTCACTAAGTGGCCGGACAGGTGAGGGCAAGCGATCCCCCCCGCCAACTGGAGAGAGAGCCTGTTCAAAAGTCTTTCGAAGAACCTGAGGGAAGCTCTATGGAATCTCCATCTCATCCCCCCCAGAAAGCCATCGGCATTCTTGGAGCCCTGCCCGAGGAAGTGGCCATGCTCACCGCAGCAATGGAAACCTGCTCCATCCATACCCATCTGGGGCGACAGTTCCACCAGGGATCCCTGGCGGGGCAACCGGTGGTGGTGGTACAAGGTGGGGTGGGCAAGGTGCGGGCGGCAACCACAGCGGCTTTGTTGGTGGCCCATTTCCCTTTGCAGGGGATCATTTTTACCGGTGTGGCCGGGGCCTTGGCCGATCACCTGCACATGGGAGATGTGGTGCTGGCCCATGCGGCGATCGAGCACGACTTCGGCACCGGGCGTCCAGAGGGCTTTGTTTTGGGGATCGACTTTATCCCAGAGCTGCGCCACCCACTGGCCGAGGCCGATAGCGCTCTCTACGACCTGATCGTGGCCCACCCCGAGCGGATCCCTCTCCACCCCCTACAAGGCCGGGATCCCGTCATTCATCAAGGCTTGGTGGCCACCGGCGATGTGTTTGTGGCCGACGCAGACCTACGCCGACAAATCCGAGAACGCACCGGCGCTTTGGTGGTGGAGATGGAGGGGGCAGCCGTGGTGCGAGTAGCGCAAGAAGCCGGGATCCCTTGTTTGCTGGTGCGCTCGGTCAGCGATGCAGGGGACGATACGGATTTCTTGAGCTTTTTTCAAACAGCAGCGCTCAACTCAGCAGCAGTTGTCCGCACCATCCTGCAAAACCTGCCCCCCTCCTTGCCTTAGCCCAAGTGCGCAGATCCCCTCCTCTAGCGCAAAAGACGCAAAAGAGGAGTTGGGCATGGTTGCGTTCGCGTCAGTTGTTCATCTCCCGCTCCAGCTTGGCCATCGAGATCTGGCTTTCCAGGCGGGAAATGCCTTCGCGAAGGGTTGCCACCTGTGCTTCAACTTCATCCAAAGATTTGCGAACCGCTTCTGCTGCGCTCATGTGCTGGTTGCGCCGAACCAAAGCCTCGCGGGCAAGGTCATCCTGGTTCTGTTGGCTGGCTTTCTCAGCCCTGACAAACCAATCTTCGGCCTTTTGCAAAATTTCGTCGTACCGCCGTTCCAGTTGCTTGCGACTGGCCAGGGTTGTGGTCAGGCTGCGCTGCAATTGTTTCAGATCCCGCTCCATCTGCCGGATGCTCACCCTCTGTCGGCTGGGCTTTCTCCACAGCACCTTGCTCAGACCCACCATCACCACCGCAGTAGCAATCCCCACACCCGCAGCTGCCGCCGGATTTTCACGAATCAAAGAACCATCCAAAACATTGACCCCCGCAAAGGCCGAGGTTTGCGTGGCCGTCTCCCGAAACTCCCAAGGCATCACCGGATTGCGTTGCTGCCAGAAGCCTAACCGCGCCGCTTGGGCCGCCTCTTGAGCTTCTAGGTAGCGTTGCCGATTGGCCCCGTGCAAAAAGCGCTCGTAAACCACCGCCTGACCCTGGCGCAACATCTCCAAATTCACCAAACCATCGGCGTTGTACACCTGGGCAATGTGAAGCCCTTCCGGTGTGACATAGAGGGTATCCACCTGCACCAGGGATCCCGTCGGGAGCAAGTTTTGCAGAGCCTCTTGGGATAGCCGCCCCCAGCGCCCTTGGGTCAGCTCCGGCGCATCCACATAGGCCAGACGGAAACGGGTTGGCCTGCCGTTCAAGTCCGCCCAGAAGGTATCCCCATCCACCACCGACCGCACCCGGGCCGTCCCGGAAGATTGTGCTGCCGCCGGAAGAACAAGCCAACTGCCCGAAAGGACAGCCACAGTCATCAGAAGGGAAGTTCTTGAGGTCATGGGGGTCACTCCTATTGTGCAGAACAAGAACAAAAGTTAAGAAATAATAAGATAGGGAAGTTTCGGGAACCAACCGGAATCCCAGAGCGTCCTTGGGGATTGCCGTGAGGCTGGCTGCTGCTCTTCCCTGGCAAAGGCAACAGAGCCAGCTGCTCCCTACGTCGGAAAAGCGAACCTCTCCCACGAAAAGCTGCGGCTCTCGAAGAGTCGGCTCGTGGGGTCGGCTTAATTTGGGTTAGAGTTTAGCTCACCTTTTGGGGCAACGTCACAGCCATAAGGCGCAATCTTTGTCCCCCGGATCAAATCACAGGCGCAAGCGATAGGGTTCCTCGTCGGGGAAGTCGGGCAGAGGAGGGGGCAGGATCTCGATCTCCCCCGTAGGCAGCGTTTGCAGCACGGTACCCAACTGGACCAGTTGTTCCAGGACGTACAGGCGGGTATCCCGGTCGGTGGTGGAGTTAAACACGCTCAGCCAAACATCGAATTGGGAACGGCGGCTGAGAGGACTGCGGGCGATGTTATCCCCCAACTGGCGAAATTCATCTCCAGGCAGGCCCACCTGCTCTCGCCAGGCAGCAGCTTGGTAGTAATCGGTGCGGCCCGCTTCCGCGTCCCCCAGAAACATAAAGTTAAGTAGAGCACGATCCACGTAGAGTCGCCAGGCGTCAGGGTTGTTTTGGGGGTTGAACTGCTGCAAGCCGCGATCCAAAATCTCGACGGCTTTTTCCGGCTGGCCGGCCCGATAGGCCAACACCAAACTAGAGAGCCGGTAGCCCAAGAGGAAATGGGGATCCAGCCGCAGCATGTGATCGAAGTAGTCGTAGGCCAGGCCATAGCCAGTCAGGGTGCGAGCCGGTGCATCCCCGTAGTACTGGATCAGCTCCAGCCACAGCCAGGAAGCCCCCAAGTTGCGGTAGCCCAGCCACCCCAGCGTATTGGCCAGGGCAATGTTGCGGTTTTTGCGGGCCTCGGCATTTTCCAATTCTCCCAGATTGATCCGCTCCAGCATCGGCAATTGCAGCCGCACCACCAGGATCCCAAACAGAAACGCTCCCCCAACGGCGGCCAGAGTGCCTGCCAGGGAGAAGCGAGAGCGGCGACGGGGCAGGGAAGCAGCAGTCATGGCAAGTTCTTCGCGGATCCCTGAGGCTGTCGCGACCAGGGCTACACTCAATCATAAATTGAACCGTTGAGCCTTTCCCCTGCCTATGGCCAGCTCTGCCCTCTCCGCTTCGGAACGAGCCTTGAGCCTTTACGAGGCTCTGCCCTACCCTAATGTGCCCCTCTCGCAGACGGCCCGCAACGCCCTGCCGGAGATGTTCAAGATGAGCTATACCACGGCTCAGTACCTGCGCACCCATACCATCGTCCCGCCAGAGGGCAAGGTGTTGTTGAATGCCGGCTGTGGCTCCGGCTGGGAAACGTTGATGATGGCCGAGGCCAATCCAGGGGCCCAGATTGTTGCCTGTGATCTGTCTCCGGCTTCGGTCAAGCTTACCGAGGAACGCCTGCGCCACCACGGCTTCGCAGATGCCGAGTTTTATGTCCTCAATCTGCTGGAGCTGGAGCGTCTGGGGATCCAGTTTGATTTCATTAGCCTCAATGATGTTTTGTATTTGCTGGAGGATCCCACCGAGGGCCTGCGGGCCATGAAAAATGTCCTCAAGCCCGATGGCATCATCCGGGCCAATCTCCACAGCCGCTACCAACGGCAGGTGTTTTTCCGCCTGCAAGAGGGGTTGCAAAAGGTGGGGCAATTTGACGTTCCGCCAGCAGTAGGGGCCAAGAATGTGCGGGAGTTCATGGGATCCCTGCGAGAAGAAGTGGCCCAGGCGGTGCTCTGGAACCCGGCCAACTATGCCGAAGATGCGGCCATTATGAATAATTACCTACTCTCCAACGACAAAGGGTTCACGATCCCCGACCTGTTTCGCATGTTGCAGCAGGCGGGGTTGAGCTTTTTGAGCTTGGTGGATAGGCCCGACTGGTCGGTGGAGTCTTTGTTTAAAGAGGTGCCTGAGTTTGTGCGGCAGCGGTTGGCAACCCTCAGCATCATGGAGCGGCTGCATCTGTATGAACTCCTTCGCCCTGTCCATCGCCTCATCGACTTTTGGGCGGAGCATGCCGGCTCTTCGCCGGTGCTGCCTTGGAGTGACGAAGATTGGCTGTCGGGATCCGTACAATTCAATCCCCTGTTGATGGACAACCCCCGCTTTCGCCAGGAGTACAGCAAAGCCCTGCAAGAGAAGCGGCCCTACGAAATGCAGTGGACAGGGGCCACCCACGGGCGGATCAGCATCCCTGCCGAGAACGTGAGCTGGTTGGCGCCACTGCTTCAAGGACCAACGCCGGTTCGAGAGCTGATTCAACAGGCCGTCCAGTTGGGATCCCCAGATGAAGAACGAACAACCGCTGAGGTGCTGACCTTCCTAACCAACCTAGAAGACTTTCTTTTTTTGATGCTGCAATAGGCAGCTCCCCAAGTTCTGGCTGCCCATACCTGTCTGTTGTTTGTAACCTATGAGTCAGATGTCTGCCCGGTCGGGATCTTACTGGCGCGCAACCCTGACGCGGTGGTTCCCACAGCCTCTGGATCGCTGGGTTGCCCGGATTACCCTCTGCAACCTGGCCATCGGGGTGATCCTGGTGGTGTTGGGCAACCACACAGCTCCTTACGTGCGGGACTTTAACTGGCAACAGCAACGGGTGGGGGCGCAAGAAGTGCAGATGGTGCTCACCTTCAACCGCCCGATGGATCCCGTCAGTGTTGAAGAGCATTTGGAGATCCAGCCCCCTCTGCCAGGCCGAATGCGCAAGCTGGGTCGCCGCTTTTTTTGGACGCTGACAGAACCAGCCCCTTACGGCCAGACCTACCGGGTGCGCCTGCAGGCAGCCGTGGATGAACGGGGCCAGCCCATGGCCCAGCCCTTTGAGGGGGAATTCCGCACGCCGGATCGGCAGTTGCTGGGGATCAGCACCGAACCTGCCCAGCGAGGGCGAATGTTTCTGTTCAACCTGGAGACGGGAGCCGCTACTCTGCTGACTCCAGCTGGGGTCAAGGTAACCCAAATGCAGCCCAGTGCTGATGGCCGCTTCGTGTACTATTTCGCCACGGCCACCAACCTACAGCACCAGGATCTGTACCGGCTGGATCTGGAGGATCTGTCTTCGCGGTTGCTGCTGGATCATCAGGGTTACCAAAACCTGCGCTTCCAAGTCTCGCCGACGGGGGAACTGGTGGTGGCAGAGCGGATCCCGCTGCAACGGGATCCCATGGCTGCCGTCCAGACGGAGCTGTGGATCCAGAAAACGAGCCGGGATCCCTTTGAACGTCTAGAGCTGGATACGGCGGTGGGGGGAGATTTTTTCATTAGCCCCGATGAGAGCAGCCTGCTCATCTCGCAGGGACAGGGGGTGGGGATCGTACCCTTGCATCCACGGGCGGCAGCGGAGAGCTTTCTAGCCCAGTTCGGCCAAACCTTAGCCATCCGCCCCGATGGGGCTTTCGGGGCTTTGCTGCGCTTCAATCCCGACTACACCCGCAGCCTCTCCATCGTCAGCAATACCGGCAACAGCGAGGAGATTTTGAGAACCCAGGGATCCATCCTGAAAGGGGCTTTTTCCCCTCGGGCGCCCATCTTCTACGCCTTGGTCAGTGAGGTCTCTCACGTTAGCGGTGCGGAGCATGATTCTGTTGGCGAGGTCGCGATGGACTCCCCCAGCTACACCGAGTCGCCCCGCCTGCTGGCGATAACGCTCGGCACTGAAGCAGGCAACGCCATAGAGGTGGTTCGAGCCACCTATCCCGTCGATCTGGACTTCAGCATTTCCCCGGATGGACGCATGCTGGCCTACACGCTCTTGGAACCGTTCCCAGGGATCCCGGATCCCTCGGCTCCCCTTAGCCGTAGCGGGCAAGCCATCATGGCCTCGCAAGTGTGGTTGGTGGATTTGCAGGACGGGCTGCCCATTCCTGATGGACAAAGTGGTTCGCACCGCTGGCGGGAACGCCGCCTACCGCTGGGCAGCAGCGCCCTAGCCTGGATCCCCTAGAGCGGGAAAGCCACTTGGAGAACAAACCTGCCTAGAATCAAGACAGGGTGTGCGAGGAGAGGTGATATGCGGCTCATTGACGAGCAGGGGCGGCTTTTGGGAAAGGTCAGCCTCTTGGATCTGGGAGCTCTGGCAATTGTGGTGGTGGCCATTGTCGCCGTCTTGTTCTTTCCGGGTCGGCAGGCGGGCAGTGTCGTCCAGGTGGGAGGTGGCCCCACGCTGCCGGTGGAAGTGGACATGATTGTGCGCGGGGTCAGCAGCCGCTCTACGGAACCTTTTCAGGCGGGGCAGAAGGCTGACCTGATCATCCGCAACCAGCCCTACGGCCAGGTGGAGGTGGTGCGAGTGGAAAATGTCAGCCGCACGGTGCCGGTGGTTTTCCCCGATGGGCGGGTGCAGAACTTGCCCGATCCCGAAGCCTATCGCCTCGATCTGGTGTTTACCTTGCGAGGGCGCGGCCAGCGGACGGAGAATGGCATCGTCCTGGGCAACAATCGCGTCAAAATCGGTGTTCCCCTAGAGCTAGAGACCTTTGGCTACAACTTGCGCGGCACCGTGATGGACGTGCGGCTGCCGCAATCGTAGAGCATGACTCTAGTCAATAATAAGCTCAACTATACTGAAAATAATGTATAACATGTTCAGTACGGATTACTACCAGTTGATCTTTCTGTTTACTTTCGAGTCTGCCAACATGGTAGCCAAAGCAAAGCAGAAAATTGGTAGTAAGACGACACGGAAACTGCGCTTTGGGTATTCTACTCAAAGCTTTGCGGGATACCGCCATTCTGTTTGGAAACAAACAGAATGCTATCGCTGCATAGTTGAACAGTGATGTTCAGCAGTGTTCAGCGTAAATGTATCAGGATGTCAACCCCAATGCAGCTACAGGAAATTGCCCAAAAATTGGGGTGTGCCTACGAGGGGGATCCCACCCTGGAAATTCACAGCGTGGCCAGCCTGGCGGAGGCGCGTCCGGGAGAGTTGAGCTTTCTCAGCGAGGCCCGCTATCTACCTCTCTTGGAGCAAACCCAGGCCAGCGCCGTCATCGTGGAGGAAGGGCTGGCTTTGCCCTGTTCCATTGCCTGCTTGCGGGGCAGGGATCCCCGTCTGCTGTTTGCCCAGGCCATCGAGCTGTTTTACCAGCCCTACCGCCTACCGGTGGGGATCCATCCTACAGCGGTGGTGGATGCCAGCGTCCAACTGGGGGAAGGGGTGGCAATCGGGCCGCACGCGGTGGTGATGGAAGGGGTGAGGATCGGCGACCACACCCAAATTCATCCCAATGTCACGATTTATCCCCAGGTGCGGATTGGATCCCGGTGTCAGCTTTTCGCCAACTGCGTTATTCACGAGCGCACGGAGATTGGGGATGATTGCCTCATCCACAGCGGCGCTGTCATTGGCGACGACGGCTTTGGCCACATTCCTCTGGCAGATGGCTCCTGGCGGCGCATGCTGCAGGCGGGCCGAGTGGTGCTGGAAGACAACGTGGAGGTAGGCAGCAACACCACCATCGACCGGGCCGCCGTTGGCGAGACCCGTATTGGCCGCGGCACCAAGATCGACAATCTGGTGCAAATTGGCCACGGCGTGCGCACCGGATCCCACTGCCTGATCGTGGCTCAGGTGGGCATTGCCGGCAGCACCCAGTTGGGCCACCACGTCATCTTGGCCGGGCAATGTGGCTTGGCCGGGCACCTGCACATTGGCGATGGCGTGCGTGTAGCCGCCCAGACAGGTGTAACCAGCGATATCCCCGCCGGTCAAACGGTGGCCGGCTACCCCCATCAACCCATTGCCGAGTGGCGCAAGAGCATGGCTGTCCAGCGGCACTTGCCTGAGCTGCAACGCACCTTGCGCAAGCTGGAAGCTCGTGTGGCCAAGCTGGAACAGAACAGCACGGATAGAGCCCCCAACGCAAAAATGCTCGAAGTGGGCGTGGATCCTGAAACTACATGCTCTAGCTAGAACCTCCTTTGTCAACTTCCCCAGTGGCCTTAGCTACTGACTGGGAGAACTTTTTACCGACGAGGTTCTTGTGAAACGTCATGAAGGATATACCTTCTACTCAAGTAGCAAAGAATACCTAGATGTGTGTGAACTATGTTTCCCTTGTACAAAACATGGGTAGGGCATAGGATCTGGTCTATTAATCGTCTATCTTCTTCAGAGTGAAACTCTAGGTATATTATCTTAATGTCGACTAGAATTTCGAACAAATCCTTTAATATTTGGGTCTCACAACCCTCAGTATCTATCTTGAGAATATCGATGTTGTAAGCGCCAACACTCTTTAGAAATGAGCCTAGGAATGAGCTTGCCTTTACAAGCTGTACAACTCTTGGAAAGTCAGCATATTGGTTCTTGTGTATCGAACTATAACAGGCCGTTACAAGACTACTGTAGAAAGTCTTGGTGATATCATCACTGTACAGCCCAAAAGGGTATACAGTGCAGCCGCCTATAACTAGGCTGTTTAGCTTCAGCAAGTGAAGAGCTACAGGGTCAGGCTCGAAGCAAAGAATAGTAGCATTTGGATAAAGCATTCGAAAGTAGGCGCTTGCGATGCCTATGTTTGCTCCTACATCAACAATTATTGATACGCCATCGACGAAGTTTAAAAAAGGATATGACTGCTTACTAAAGATTTCGTCAGTCGTGAATAGCGCTGCGCCTTCTTCCTCCTTATAAAAATTGAGACGTAGTGTCCAAGAAGATCCATCCGCTCTAGTCGCGCCCAAGGAAAATCTTTCAACGCTCGCTAACTTTGTTGCGTTCGAGAACACCAATTGATTTTGTTCATCAAGGACAAAAACAAATTTTGAGTAGGGCAGGAGTCGAGAAGTAAGATGGCTGTTGGATCTGGCAATCAGAACATCCCAAGTCGCAGTACCTAAGTGGCTGGACTCTTCCTCCCAGACATGTACTCTGGAAACGACCCTCTCGTCCTTGGGAAGCTCAGACACTGGGAACCCGGCCTCAACATAGACTTCTAGTCTCGGCAGATCCAGGAGATCTGCCACAACTGCTACTGGGCAGTCTTTGCTAACCAGTACCTTAAGTTGCTCCTCTACACGGTGTAACTCCTGAACAGGTTCGTAGATAGCAAGGCGTGTATTGACAAGATCTCTGTAGGCAGTGCTAATGAAAAATCTGGGATCGGACTTAGCTGCGTAAAAGTTGGGTAGCTCTCCCTTGAAAACCCAATTCATCAGATCGGCTATCCGATGCTTGGGATGCCAGTCCACAAGAAACTTTTCATAAGCTCTTTTAGCTATCTCTAGAGCCAGCCCTGGATTTTCTAGGTAAAACTTGATTTTCTCAACTAGCTCCAGCTCAGAACTATAGACGTCGCAGTATAAGCCGGGGCTCAGATACTCATCAAAGCCGGATGCAAAGGAGAGCTTGTCTGTCAGCAAAAAGCCACCCGCAGAAATCACTTCCAGGTTCCTAAGGTTCAGATCCCCATTCAGGCTGCAGTTAAACGAAATCAGCGATTCGGCAAATAGGCGGGCTGCCTCTTGACGGTTGGCAGTTTTGGCAAGAATGGGCAAGTGTGCCCTCTTTATGGCTTCGACCAGACGGGAACGTCTGGGATGCTCGGATTCCTGATGGCCAATAAAGACAACTTGGCTTTCTCTTGCTTCTACCCACTTGTGGACAACCGTATGCATGGAGATGAGAGGTAGCCAGGCCAGGTTTTCCGCGCCCGCCGCGGCAAACCAGTGCAGGTGCTGGCGGTTGTGAGCAGTAACAACATAATCAAAGGCTTCAACGGCCCAGTAGGCCAAAAGATGTTGGATGGGGAAGTGGCGATGATGCGTATCTCCGGCTAGTAAGACGGTTGGGCAGCCAAATTTTTTCGTGTTGAAGGGGTTGCTGTAGTCGCAGCTGGAAGCTAGTACAATCACCAAGTCAAACTCTTTATCCACAATCTGCTCAGACTGCTGGACAAAGTCATAGAGGTCATAATCTCCTTCCGGACACTCCACCAAGCCTTCACGACGGTTGACATAGCCTAGTCCACAGCCCCCCACTCTTTTTTTGGGACAGACAGTTACTTGCCGATCTGAAAGCTGCGGCGGTGGGATGTAGTCTGGCGCAACTGGCCAGCTCAGGAGAACTCGCGGTTGCAGAGTTTCTTTGTTGGAATTTTCCATAGCTCGTCCTTCTAATCAGTGCTGCTGACAAAGTGTAGCTTCTGCCCAGGCTACAAAGAGGGCTAGTTTTGCACTATCCTGCCCTACGTGCATCCATAATGACAAAGTCAGGAGCCAAGTGCTGATTATACCTACACACCTACCAAGTTAGACGGTGCATTCGCGGAAAGCTGGCAGCGCAAGTGCCAAATGGACTCACTCATCTGCGTTACCCAAGCCTGGTCGCAGCAGCGCCCTAGCTGCTTTGCTGGCAACAATGAGATGGGGGAAGGTTTCCAGACATTGAGGCCGCGTGGGTTTGCTGGGCCACTGCTTCTGGGGAATTAGTGCCCACCGAGGCCGAACTGGAGCGCCAACGTGCTGAGCAAGAGCGACAGCGAGCAGAGCGCCTGGCCCAGAAGCTGCGGGAGCTGGGGGTGGATCCCGATACCTTGTAAGGGTAAAGAGAGGAGAACTGGCAATGACTAACCCGAACCCAATTACTGAGGTGCTGGATCCGGTTTATCTACCCGAGTTGCCCCCCACCCAAGACGAGCTCCCCTACGACGACAGCGAACCTATGGAAAGCTGGCGGCACAGGTGCCAGATGGACTTGCTCATCTCCACTACCCAAACCTGGTTGCAGCAGCGCCCTGATGGCTTTGTCGGTGGCAATATGTTTCTCTACTACAGCTTGGAGCAGACCCGCGGCCGCAATTTCAAAGGGCCGGATTATTTTGTGGTGTTGGGCGTGCCTAAAGGCGAGCGCAAAAGCTGGGTGATTTGGGAGCAGGGCAAAGGGCCGGACGTGGTGATTGAGCTTCTTTCTCCCAGCACTGCCCAGGAGGATAAAACAAGCAAAAAGCAACTTTATGAGCAGATTATCCGGGTGCCGGAGTACTTTTGGTTTGACCCGTTTGATCCAGAAGACTGGGCGGGGTTTCGGCTAATGGGCGACCGCTATGAGCCAATTCAAGAGGATGCCGAGGGTTGCTTGCCGAGCGAGGTTTTGGGATTGTGCCTAGTGAAGTGGGAGGGCAGGTTTCGGGACATCGAGGCCACCTGGATTCGCTGGGCCACTGCTGCTGGGGAACTGGTACCCACCGAGGCCGAACTGGAGCGGCAAAGGGCTGAGCAGGCCGAACAACGGGCAGGGCGCCTGGCCCGGAAGCTACGAGAGCTAGGGGTAGATCCAGACGCCCTGTAGACAGCCAAGTAACTCAAGACAACAGATGGATCCCTAGGAGGCCAACAGCAACACAGGTAGCTTTTGAATAGCAGGCCGTAATCCCTTGGGAAAGCGCTCCCGCTTCAAGGGATAGCGATAGTTGAGTTGGGGAATAAGTCTCTCCCATTGATAGGGGTTCAACCCAGCTACCACTGAACAGAACGGCTCTCTACTGAGCTCTAACCCCTCTTCCATGAGCCTGAGAGCTATGTTGCCTGCAGCTATCTCCAGAGTTTGATTGGCCAGTTGCGGATCCGGATCCCCTAGGAAGATCAGAGCATAGTCTTCTGGCTGAGGACTGCGCAGAATTGGCTCCAGCAAGCCCTCCAGTTCTTGGATAAGCTGCTCTGTCTCCATTTCCCAGTAGGGGAAAAGGCCCACGTTGATCTTGCTCAGGCGGATCCCTTGTGGTTTGGAGGTTTCTGTTAGGCTATCTCTCATCACTACCAGGTTTTCTGAAGGACTTAACCACGCGGGACTAGGCCATTCTTGCAGCTCTAAGCTATCGATCTTCCAACCATAGGGCTCAGCTACACTGTGCAGCCGAAAGAAAACTCCAACTTCCTGCTCAAAGTCATGGACAGCCTTTGCGCATCCTTGCCAGTCTTGATAGTCATCGACCTGGATAAACCCTCTGGGATGAACTTGATGATAGAGATGACGCAAAATATCCATCGTTGACTGATACCATTCAGCATCTGCATGCAGCAGAGCAATCTCACCCACTTGCTCTCGATAAACAGGCAAGGTGTCAGCAAACAGCCCTGGCACAGGAACAATGAGATCCCAGACCCCTAGTTCCCTGGCAATCACCTCTAAGTTCTCCGAAATGGGTGCTGCCAAAGTGCTTGCTCCAAAGCCCGCTTCGTTGGCAGCAACCCCTCGGTAATCTGTATCCACTTCTGTTGGCTCAGGCATCCCTGAGAAGGTATCAAAGGCATACAGCTTGCGAGGTCGACGGCTGTAGTTCTTAATCACCCAGGCCAGCAAAGCCGAGCTTCCACCCCTGCAAACACCACATTCTACAAAGTTCCCAGGAATGTCTTCTTCACAAACCTGCTTAGCCAGTGAATAAAGGCTCCAAAGACGCTCAAAGAAGCTCAGCAAGGTAAAAGATTTAACTTTCTCTAGCACCCTAGACAACTCAAGGTTACAGACCGGATAGTCCTTGAGGTGCTCTGGCAATGTCCAATTCACAGCAGGGTCTGGAATATGCTCAACGGGCTTGACATTGCCTCGCCAGGCCACTCCCATAATTTGCATGGTCTGGTAAATCATCGTGTTCCAGCCCCTGTCTCTCAAGTAATTCAAACCTTCAGCCACATCCGGCGAGGCTAGATCATGAAACAGAATCAAGGCATCCTCAGCAGCATAGCGCTCTGCCACTTGAGCATCCTGCAAGGGGGCTGGTGAGTCATGATTCCCATCGATGAAAATCAGAGACCAGCGACGATCCTCTTGCTGGGCAATCTCCTCCACCTTCCCTGGGCTGTAGCCAGGGTAGAGATTGACATTAGAGCGAACTCCAGCCGAGCGAAGAGATTGATCCGCACTTCCATAAATCTGGGGATCGGCCAGAGCAGGATCTACCACATCAAGGGCAACTCCTCCTGCTGCCAAGTGAGCGGTTGACCAGCCTAGCCAGCAGCCAATTTCTAGGGCGTTTTTTCCTTTGAACTCAAGGGCAGTGTTGTACAAGATGTGCGCCTCGTCCCGAGTGACAAAGCCAATACCAGGTTGACGTCGATCTGCATACCGAAGGTGAGGAATCTGTTTATTCAGATGGGGATAGGTCTCAGAACTCGGATCAAGAGCGACCATAAAAGGAAAGCCATGGTCAAGATGTATTCTTCTTCTGAGGCTAGCCGCTACGTAGTCGTACCTCCTAGCTGGGTTAGCTACTGGGCCTGGATACCGAAGGCTGACTTCAGCCTTAAAGCCCTCAGTTGTAAGTGCAATGTGAGTTGGTGCTAGCTTAGCATCACCTGCAAGATGCATGATCCCTATTGGATTGTGGGGTGGAAAACAATCTACCCAGAGCTTCCTTTGTGGATCCCATAGAGGCAGTTTTTGGTGGCAAGCCCAATGACAGTGTGAAGGCAGTAGTTCAACAATATCTATTCCACAATCCCTATAGATCGTCGCATTTAGAGCGTGCTGCTCTCCGTAGCAAGGCTTATCAAGGCCTCTAAAAACGCGAGATAGATTTGAAATACATTGACCTAGTCTATACTTCCATCTTAACCAAACGAAAGAGTCACTGCGTCCAGAGATTGCACCGACGTTTAGGACTGGCATCAGGTGCAGGTTGCTATGCTCTGGAGTGCAGTCCGTGAGATGGAAGTAGTCCCAGTATTTTGCAAAAAGAAAACTTACGTGAAGAGAAACCGAAGGAGCAAAGAGAGTATTTAACGGCTCAATAGCGATTGCAAAGCCTTTGTGCCTAGCTCCTAGGATAAAAAGCTCGATTGCAGACCAATCTTGTACCCAGGTATCTGCATCAAGCCAGATGTAAACTTCATAGCCTGGAAAGTAATCAGCAATGAAAGGTCTACAAAACTGCGCCTTAAGATAGCCGGGCTGCCTATCAATATCAGGAATGTCATAAGTCCACCCTGGCTCAACGATATAATCAACATGCTGACTTATCCACTTTAGCTGCTCGGGTGTACAACCCACATCGAGAAACGCAATATCTACAGAGCTTCCCTGCGGCTTCTCTCGTATAGAGAGAATAGTCCCCTGAACTAACTCAAAAAACTTGCTGTCAGCACCTGTAACGATGATAGTTGAGTTCATAGCTCCTAATTTTCCTCCAACAACAATCTTAGCCATCAGGAAGAAAAAACAAGGGCATGCCCCCAGGCAGAAAGTAGGTGCCTATAACACAGGCAACCTCTGGACAGCCAGCCGCAGGCCTTGAGGAAAGCGCTCGTGCTTCAGAGGATAGCGATAGTTCAGTTGGGGAATCAGCCTCTCCCATTGATGGGGGTTCAACCCAGCCACTACAGAAGAGAATGGCTCTCTGCCTAGCTCCAGCCCTACTTCTATGAGCTTGAGGACTACGTTGCCCGCAGCTATCTCCAGGGTTCGATTAGCCACTTGCGGATCCGGGTCTCCCAGGAAGATCAGGGCATAGTCTTCTGGGTTGGGGCTACGTAGAATTGACTCCAACAGAACCTCCAACTCTTGCACAAGCTGCTCTGTCTCCATCTCCCAGTAGGGGAAAAGACCCACGTTAATCTTGCTTAGACGGATCCCTTCTGGTTTGAAGGTTTGTATCGAACCATCTGTAATTACCAGCCAGTTCTCAGAGGGACTTAACCATACAGCACTAGGCCAACCCTGCACCTCTGCGCTATCTGGCTTCCAGCCATATGGCTCAGCTACACTGTGTAGCCGGAAGAAGACTCCAAGTTCCTGCTCGAAGTCATGAACAGCTTTGCAACATCCTTGCCAGTCGTGGTAGTCATCAACTTGGATAAACCCCCTGGGGTTAACTTGATGGTAGAGATGACGGAAAATATCCATCGTCGACTGATACCAGTCAGCATCTGCATGCAGCAGAGCAATCTCACCCACTTGCTCTCGATAAACAGGCAAGGTGTCAGCAAAAAGCCCTGGCACAGGAACAATGAGATCCCAGACCCCTAGTTCCCTGGCAATCACCTCTAAGTTCTCCGAAATGGGTGCCGCTAAGGCACCGGATCCAAAACCCGCATCGTTGGCAGCAACTCCTCGATAATCTCGATCCACCTCTGTTGGATCAGGCATACCTGAGAAGGTATCGAAAGCATATAGCCTGCGAGGTCGACGGCTGTAGTTCTTAATCACCCAGGCCAGCAAAGCTGAGCTTCCACCCCTGCAAACACCACATTCTACAAAGTTCCCAGGAATGTCTTCTTCACAAACCTGCTTAGCCAGTGAATAAAGGCTCCAAAGACGCTCAAAGCTCAGCAAGGTAAAAGATTTAACTTTCTCTAGCACCCTAGACAACTCAAGGTTACAGACCGGATAGTCCTTGAGGTGCTCTGGCAATGTCCAATTCACAGCAGGGTCTGGAATATGCTCAACGGGCCTGACATTGCCTCGCCAGGCCACTCCCATAATTTGCATGGTCTGGTAAATCATCGTGTTCCAGCCCCTGTCTCTCAAGTAATTCAAACCTTCAGCCACATCCGGCGAGGCTAGATCATGAAACAGAATCAAGGCATCCTCAGCAGCGTATTGCTCTGCCACTTGAGCATCCTGCAAGGGAGCCGGCGAGTCATGATTCCCATCAATGTAAATTAAAGACCAGCGACGATCCTCTTGCTGGGCAATTTCCTCTACCTTTTCCGGACTGTAGCCAGGGTAGAGATTGACATTAGAGCGAACTCCAGCCGAGCGAAGAGATTGATCCGCACTTCCATAAATCTGGGGATCGGCCAGAGCAGGATCTACCACATCGAGAATAACTCCTCCTGCCGCCAGGTGCGCAGTTGACCAACCTAGCCAACAGCCGATCTCTAGGGCGTTTTTTCCTTGTAGCTTAAGGGCAGTATTGTACAGAATATGAGCCTCGTCTCGACTAACAAAGCCGATAGTAGGTTGACGCAAATCCGCAGTCCAAAGGTGAGGAACTTCTTTCCGTAGATAAGGCCAGGGATGAGGCCCTGGATCGATAGCAGTCATTAGAGGGAAGTTGTAGTCGAGATATATTTTCTTTTGATTAGCTGATACATAGTCATACCTTCTGATTGGAGAAGAATGGCTTCTAGGATACCAAAGACTGGCTTCAACTTTGAAGCCATCGGTAGTATGAGCTACATGAGTTTTTCTATCCTTAGCTTTATAGGAAATGTGTAGAATCCCTAAAGGGATGTAAGGCTTCCAAGGCTCAACCCAGAGCTTTCTTTTTGGATCCCATAGAGGTAGTTTACTATGAACTGTCCAGTTACAAAACAATGGTAAAATTTGAACGTTATCTATCCCTAAGTCATTATGAATAGCCAGGTTTAGAGAATACTGATCTGAGTATAGATCGAGGCTCATAGAGATAGCTTGGCTCAGTCTGTTTTTCCATGCTACCCAGTGAATACCGGAATTACTTCCAGAGAATACACCAGCATTTAGAGTTGGTCTTATGTATAGGTGGTTATATACATGTCCAAAGTACCTGATGTATCTCGAGAGGTGAAAAGCTTGATGCGAAAATGGATAGGGATCGAAGAGAGTATTTAGCAACTCAGGAACAACTGCAAGGTTTTTGTATATTGCTCCCAGGGTAAGAAGCTCAATTGCAGACCAGTCTTGCACCCAAGCATCTGCATCAATCCAAATATAAACTTCATAGCCTGGAAAGTATTCAGGAAGGAAAGGCCTACAAACTAGTGCCTTGAGATACTTGGGTTGTCTATCAATGTCGGGAATATCATAGTTCCAATCTGGCTCAACAATGTGGTCAACGTACTGACCTATCCATTGCAACTGCTCCGGTGTACAGCCTACATCCAAGAATCCAATATCTACAGAGTGCCCCTGAGGTTTCTCTCGGACGGAGAGAATAGTCCCCTGAACCAATTCAAAAAACTTGCTGTCAGCAGCCGTAACGATAATGGTTGATAACCTTAAGTCTCTCCTCCAAGGCTTGAATTGTTGTCGACAAAGCAAGCCCTGCTTAGATAGCAAAGGACTCCTCTTTGGCCTGCTACAACTTCTCCCTGCCAGAGAAGATGGGTAGGGTCCAACATCTGATCAATCTGTTTGCGGTCTTGTTCTGAGCAAAACTCCACATAGATGACCTTGATATCTTCGAGCTGCTCTTGCAAGCTGGTCAACACCTCCACCTCCTCTCCACCTGTAGCCACCCTGAGCACATCGATGGGCTCCAAACCCAACTCCTTGAGGGCTGCCCTGGCTTCCCGGAAAGGGAGCAGCTGCTCCACTCCCCACTCGGCCTGAGGATCCTCCGGCCAGAGGCGACGGGTTCTGCAGCTATTCTGCCCCGCTAGCCCCACTGGATGCACAAAGCAGTTGCCCAGGCCAAGAGCATTCTGCCGCAGCAGGTGTAGAGCTAACGAATGCACAAAGCAGTTGCCCAGGCCAAGAGCATTCTGCTGCAGCAGGTGCAAGGCCAAGGGATCCACCTCAAAACAATGAATGGCCGCCTCAGGGCAGAAACCCCGAAAACAAAAGCTACCAAGGCCTACCCCAGCTCCGATGTCGATAACCGTCTGCACCTGACTAGACAGAAACACAGGAAAGTTAAGATACGTCCTCTTGTAAAAAACGGTGTCTGGGTAGAGCTTTACCATAAGCCTGAGTTTGCCAAAGTCAAAGCCAGTCAACACTGCTTCCATTAACTTACTGGCATTGGCCAAAAGAAGTTGGTGGTCCTCTGCCAAGACAAAAGCAAAGTTAGCCCTCACAGGCCGCCCCAGCCGCTGCAAGTCCTCAGCTGTGCACACCACAGCATCAAAACTAGGCCAACTGGCTGGCTCCCCTCTCACCTCGTGAATTCGCTCGGGCACTCCCTTCTGCTGCAGCAGGGCACAGGGATCCCCAAACCCCTCTTCCACATACAGCTCCAGCCGCGGCAAGTCCAGCAAGTCTGCTGCTATCACTTCCGGACAACCTTGGCTAACCAGCACCTGCAGCCGCTCTTGCACTCGATGCAGCTCTTGGATGGGCTCGTAAATCCCCAGCCGTGTGTTTATCCAAGCCGAGCTGGCGGTGCTGACAAAGTAGCGAACATCGGAGCAAGGGGAGTAGCGAAAAGGCTCCGGCAGTTCTCCTCCAAACACCCACTCCAGGAAATTTTGGATGCGGTGGCGGGGATGCCACTTTTCATCAAAGGTGTGGTAAGCGCGGCGGGCAATTTGAATGGCCTCCTGGGGATGGTCTAGGTAGTAGCGGATTTTCTCCAGGAGTTGGGCTTCGGAGTTGTAGGTGTCGCAGTAGGTGCCGGTCGCCAAAAGTTCGTCCAATCCTGAGGCGAAGGAGAGCTGGTCAGTAAGCAGAAAGCCACCCGCAGAAATCACTTCCAGGTTCCTAAAGTTCAGATCCCCATTCAGGCTGCAGTTAAACGAAATCAGCGATTCGGCAAATAGGCGGGCTGCCTCTTGACGGTTGGCAGTTTTGGCAAGAATGGGCAAGTGTGCCCTCTTTATGGCTTCGACCAGACGGGAACGTCTGGGATGGTCGGATCCCTGATGGCCAATAAAGACAACTTGGCTTTCTCTTGCTTCTACCCACTTGTGGACAACCGTATGCATGGAGATGAGAGGTAGCCAGGCCAGGTTTTCCGCGCCCGCCGCGGCAAACCAGTGCAGGTGCTGGCGGTTGTGAGCAGTAACAACATAATCAAAGGCTTCAACGGCCCAGTAGGCCAAAAGATGTTCGATGGGGAAGTGCCAATGATGCGTATCTCCGGCTAGTAAGACGGTTGGACAGCCAAATTTTTTCGTGTTGAGGGGGTTGCTGTATTCGCAGCTGGAAGCTCGTACAATCACCAAGTCAAACTCTTTATCCACAATCTGCTCAGACTGCTGGACAAAGTCATAGAGGTCATAATCTCCTTCCGGACACTCCACCAAGCCTTCACGACGGTTGACATAGCCTAGTCCAAAGCCCCCCACTTTTTCTTTGGGACAGACAGTTACTTGCCGATCTGAAAGCTGCGGCGGTGGGACGTAGTCTGGCGCAATTGGCCAGCTCAGGAGAACTCGCGGTTGCAGAGTTTCTTTGTTGGAATTTTCCATAGCTCGTCCTTCTAATCAGTGCTGCTGACAAAGTGTAGCTTCTGCCCAGGCTACAAAGAGGGCTAGTTTTGCACTATCCTGCCCTACGTGCATCCATAATGACAAAGTCAGGAGCCAAGTGCTGATTATACCTATGATCAATCTGCTTGCGGTCTTGCTCAGAAGTAAACTCCACGTAAATCACCTTGATGTCTTTGAGCTGCTCTTGCAGGCTGGTCAACACCTTCACCTCATTCCCGCCTGTAGCCACCCTGAGCACATCGATGAACTCCAGACCCAGCTCCTTGAGGGCTGCCCTGGCTTCCCGGAAAGGGAGCGGCTGCTCCACTCCCCACTTCGCTTGAGGATCCTCCGGCCAGAGCCGACAAGTTCTGCAGCTATCTGCCCCGCTAGCCCCACCGGATGCACAAAGCATTCTGCTGCAGCAGGTGCAAGGCCAAGGGATCCACCTCAAAACAATGAATGGCCGCCTCAGGGCAGAAACCCCGAAAACAAAAGCTACCAAGGCCTACCCCAGCTCCGATGTCGATAACCGTCTGCACCTGACTAGACAGAAACACAGGAAAGTTAAGATACGTCCTCTCGTAAAAAACGGTGTCTGGGTAGAGCTTTACCGAAAACCTGAGTTTGCCAAAGTCAAAGCCAGTCAACACTGCTTCCATTAACTTACTGGCATTGGCCAAAAGAAGTTGGTGGTCCTCTGCCAAGACAAAAGCAAAGTTAGCCCTCACAGGCCGCCCCAGCCGCTGCAAGTCCTCAGCTGTGCACACCACAGCATCAAAACTAGGCCAACTGGCTGGCTCCCCTCTCACCTCGTGAATTCGCTCGGGCACTCCCTTCTGCTGCAGCAGGGCACAGGGATCCCCAAACTCCTCTTCCACATACAGCTCCAGCCGCGGCAGGTCCAGCAAGTCTGCTGCTATCACTTCCGGACAGCCGCAACTATAGCCAATAAGGATTTGAGGGGTGGCTGGAGAGATAGTAAACTACCCGGCTCCGACCGCTAAGCGGTACGGAGCGGGCTTTCAGTAGCCCTGAGCCTGCTCTGCTCTACCAGAGAACAAAACAGGCCCGA
>NZ_JBSSCZ010000038.1:0-19230 GCF_054060215.1 Thermostichus sp. OS-CIW-30
CCAATGTAAAGGCGGTTATCGGTGGAGGTGACCCACTCGCAGAACTGCTCCCACACGTTGCTGGTTGAGCGACGTTGGATAACAGTAGTCATGAGAACAAACTTCCCTGAGGAAGTGCGAAGATTGACAACCTAAACTTAAAACATCCGTTAAGTTTCGTCAACCACCTTTTTTGATCCTGAGAGAGGCCATGTCGCTTGTCCGCTGGATTTTAGGGATCCACACCACCACGCCCGTTTTGGGCCTGGCCCTGCTGCCGTTGGAGCCAGGGTTGGGAGAAACCCGCAGTCAGAGCTGGTGGCTGGATCGGGAGATGGCAGCGCAGTTGCACCCCTGCTTGAAAGTCTTCTTGGCCGGTCAAGCTTGGTCGCAGATAGCTGGGATCGCTGTAGCTTTGGGGCCGGGCAGCTTTACGGGCAGCCGTTTGGGGGTGAGCGTGGCCCGTCTGCTGGGCCAGCAACTGGGCATTCCCGTGTTTGGCTACTCGGCTTTGGCCGTCCTCGCCCGCCAGGTGTGGCAGGAGCAGGGATCCCCGCCCCAGCCCTTGACGGTGGCGGTGCAGATGGACGCCAAACGAGGAGAGCGGTATGGCGGCGTGTATCGGGTGACAGAAGAGGGTGTCGCTGCAGAAGTGGCCGATCGGCTCTGGGAGGAAGAGGCTTGGCAGGCAACTCTCCGACAGTGGCCGCAAGCTCTATCCGTGAATGCCGCCGATTTTGTGGATTCTGCACCTGTGGTGGCGTTGGCAGAATTGGCCCGCGCCGATTTTCGGGCCGGATTGCGCCCTCAGTGGCAGGAGGTGTTGCCCCTCTACGGTCGCCAGCCCCCGATTGATCTCAGAGGGCTGAATCGGACTCCGCCTCCCCAGCGCGAACGGAGTGCCCCATCGTCACGGTAATATTGGGAAGTCTAAGCAACGGATCCCTCTGCTGACATGATCTCAAGCAACGATTTGCGCCCTGGCGTCTCTGTAGAAATTGACGGAGCTCCCTACAAGGTGATCGAGTTCCTGCATGTGAAACCCGGCAAGGGGGCAGCCTTTGTGCGCACTAAGCTCAAAAACATGCAGACTGGCAACGTTGTGGAGAAAACCTTCCGCGCCGGTGAAACCCTGCCCGCAGCCACCATCGAAAAAGTCGAGATGCAGTATCTCTACGCGGAAGGGAACAACTTGGTGTTTATGGACATGGAGACCTATGAGCAGGCTCCAATTACCGCCGCCCAAATTGGCTCCGCCGTGAAATATCTGAAAGAAAACATGCAAGTGTCAATCTTGCGCTGGAATGGGCAGGTGATCGATGTGGAGCTGCCCAACACCGTTGTTCTGGAAGTGGTGGAAACAGATCCAGGGGTGAAAGGAGATACCGCCACTGGGGGAACCAAGCCGGCCAAGCTGGAGACCGGTGCTGAGATCCAGGTGCCTTTGTTCATCAAGGTTGGAGAACGGATTCGGGTCGATACCCGCACCGACACCTATCTGGGCCGGGAGTGAGTTCTCCCTCTCCTTTTCGGTTATGGATTTCTGTTGTGGACAGGTGATGCATCAGGAGTGAACCTTCCCTTGGATGTTGTCAATTGGCAGGAAATTCGTCTTCTCCTGGCCGCTCTGCAAGAGAGCGATGTTACCGAGCTAACTCTGGAGTTCAAAGATTTTCGCCTCACCTTGCGCAAAGGGATCCCGACTGAGCTCTCCTCCACCCCCGCCAGTCCGGTTATTGTCTCCTCTGCGCCTCCTCCTGCTCCTGCAGAAGCGCCCCCTCCTCCCACTGCTCCCAAATCCACCCCCAGCCATTGGATAGACGTGACGTCACCAATGGTGGGCACTTTCTACAGCGCCCCAGCTCCAGGTGAACCTGACTTTGTGCGGGTTGGCCAACGGGTGAACAAGGGCCAAACCCTGTGCATCATCGAGGCCATGAAGCTGATGAACGAGATCGAGGCCGAAGCGGCAGGCGTGGTGACCGAGATTTTGGTGAGCAATGGGCAATCGGTGGAGTTTGGGCAGGTGTTGATGCGGTTGGATCCCACGGCTTGATGGGCAAGGGGGTAAACCGGATTTTGGCGACCCAATCTCCCTTGCCTGTGTATACACCAGAGTTGAATCGGATTGAGGGGATGTGGTCGGTGTTGAAGCACTGTATCCGTCAGTTTTCCAGAGCCGGGAAGTATGGGATGGAGCAAAGGATACAGACCGCTTTACTACTCATCAATCCATTCAATCTCTCCTGCTGGGAGAGAAGTTGGGGGTGACAGCCTGGGAAACCCTCTCAGACCAATTTGACCAGTCTGCGCGCCCCTTTCATAGCCCTACCTGTCCTCAGTTCCCAATAGGTGCTCGCCAGATCCGGCTGAGGTTAAGAGAATCCCATAGCCCCCCAGCCCATCATTGACTATGATGCGGGCGTGAGGTGTGAATAAGTACCTAAACAATGGCAACCCAACGCATTTGCTTTGCTCAAGTCTCAGATGTCCACCTGATGCCCGAGACGGGGTGCCGCTGTTGGTGGATGTCCGATTCCCCCCGCCGCCAGTTGGAAGCCGCCGTTGCCCATCTCAACCAGGTGCCCGATCTGCACTTCGTGGTGTTTACCGGGGATTTGGTGGATCAAGCGGATCCGGAGAGCTTTCAATCTTTCCAGGAGATTGTTGCCCAACTGCGGGTGCCCTATTACCTCAGCCTGGGCAACCACGATATCGACACCCTGAGGAGAAAGGGACGCTTTAACCGAGATCAGTTTATCCGTTGGTGCCAAAGCCAATTTCCCCTGTCCCTGGCTCCCACTGGTTACGTCGATTACAGCCTTTCCCCTCTGCCCGGGATCCGCTTGATTGCCCTCGACGCCAGCTTAGGACGCTTCCCTTTGCCTCAGGGCGTGCTCCGCCCCTCCCAACTGCACTGGCTGGGCGAACATCTGCAAACGGTGCCGGAAGAATGGCTGATCCTGCTGATCCATCAGCCGCCCTTCATTGCTCCCACTCAAATGGACGCGGTTTTGTTTCGCAAGTACCGGCTCCTCAGCGAACCAGCCTCGGCGCTACACGCTCTCTTGGCCCGTCACGGACGGGTGGTGGCGGTGCTGAGTGGCCACCTGCATGTGCCGAAGGTGTATGTCCGCGATGGGATCCCCTACCTGACAGCACCTCCTCTGGTGGGGCCGGTTTCGGCTCTGCGGGTGTTTGAGCTGGAGGTGAACCCACGGCGAGGGGTGTTGCGCTACCACTGGGTTAAGTTGCCGGCATTGGATCCCAGCCCCCTCTGGCACGGCTTGGTGATGGGGATCCGACGGGATCGCTGGGGACAAATCCCTCTCCGGGCCAAGGGATCCCGCTCTCTCCCTCTGCCCGCTGCCGCCTGGTAATCAAAACCCCTAAAGCTTGACCGAATTAGTGTAGATTAAAAAAAGCAAAAATCGTCGAGTTCGGTGTCTTCCCCCTATGACAGCAAGCCTTTCTCCTTCTAGCCGCTGGGAGCTGGCGGCTCAAGCGCTGCGGGAGCAGTATCAACCTCAAGTGGCGTCCCTGAGCGAACGGTTTGAGCCTTTGTCGGCAAGCGACCTGCTCACCTGGGCGGTTGAAGAATTTGGAGATGGGCTGGTGCTGGCCTGTAGCTTTGGCCCGGAAGACCTAGTGCTGATCGACCTGCTCACGGCGATTAACCCCCGTGTTCGCGCTTTTTTTCTGGACACCGATTTTCACTTCCCGGAAACCCTACAACTGCGGGAGCAGGTGTTGGCGCGCTACCCCCACTTGCAACTGCAGATCTTCAAGCCCTTGCTTACCCCGGAAGAGCAGGCAGCTCAATACGGGCCAGAACTGTATCGCTCTAACCCCGACCTCTGCTGCAACATCCGCAAGGTGGAGCCCTTGAATCGTGCTCTGGCCGGTTGCACCACTTGGATTACAGGGATGCGTCGGGAACAATCCCCCACCCGCGCCGATATCGGCAAGGTGCAGTGGGACGGCAAGCGCAACCGCCTCAAACTCAACCCGCTGGCTGACTGGACAAATGGCCAAGTTTGGAAATACATCCTTGACCACGGGATCCCTTACAACCCCCTGCACGATCGCCACTACCCCAGTATCGGCTGCCTCCACTGCACTGCGCCTGTTGAGCCAGGGGCGGATCCCCGCTCTGGACGCTGGAAGGGCACAAGCAAAACCGAATGCGGCCTGCATACCTAACCCATGACTGCTTCCTCCATCCTTGAGGTGGCTCAGTTTGAAATTACCCCCGGCTCTGAAGCCGCCTTTGAAGCCGCCATCGCTCAGGCTTTCATTTATTTGCAACAGACCGACGGCTACCAAGGGCACCAACTGCAGCGCTGTCTGGAGCACCCTCAGCAATACCTACTGCTCGTTCAGTGGGGATCCCTAGAGGCCCATCTGGTCAACTTTCGCCAATCGGAAAACTTTGTCCGCTGGCGTGCCCTCATCGGGCCCTACTTTGCTCGCCCACCCCAGGTGTTGCACTACCAGTTGCTGACCGGATCCCCTTTTTGATTTGAAATAGGGCACCTGTTCACTCTCCACCTAGGTTGACCCCAATGGGACAGGTTAATATGTGATATTATTTGTTTCCGGCCTTCAGGCAGATGCACAGCGGCATCGCTCGTAGGGGCTGTTAACTCAGTGGTAGAGTACCACCTTGACACGGTGGGAGCCGCTGGTTCAATTCCAGCACAGCCCATGTCCTTGACAGAAGCTCACAAGACTCTGCTCTGGGAGCGGGTTACCGTGCTGGGCCGAGCCTTACCCTGCAGGTCTTGCGAAACTGGGGATCCCTCGCCGCCACGGACTCTATTGGTAGATGTTGGCCGCTTTTAACATGTGGTAGGTGATCAGCAACTGAGTCAAAGCCAGGGGACAGCTCTGGAGCAGCTCGCCGGTGGTGCCGATCAACTGGCCGATGTTGGGGTTTCCCTCTAAGCTACAGAACTTGCCCAGGTAAGGGATTTCGTTGCAGAGCATCCGCTCCAATTCGATCACTTGGCTGGCCGTAGCATGGGCATCAATCTGCAAAACATCGACGGGCTTGCCCATATCCCGATCCAAATCCAAACGAATGGCAGAGCTAAGGTGATTGTCGCGGGCATTGAGGATTTGCCAAAAATCTGGGTGAGGAATGGTGGGGCGCAGCACCAAGCGTGCATTCAGCAATACCTCGTCTTGGTCGGATCCCTCTTGGGGCGGGTAAAAGGTGACCACTACATCGGCCCATTGGCGCTGTGGACGAATAAAAGCCTCTGAGTCGGGTTCGCGCTTTTTGAGCTCTTCTCGCACTTGCTCTTCGGTATATCCGCGCTTGCGGGTGTCCCGCTTAATCTTCCAAAGGGCTCGTAAATGTTCTGGGGGAGCCAAATAAACCTTGACATCGTAGCTATCCCGCATACCACGGGTAAAGTAGCCCAGCAGCCCTTCGACAATCACGTATTTGTTGGGCTTGACATACTCTGGCGGGTCAAAGGTGCCGGTGCTGTGGTTGTAGACGGGCTTTAGGATCGGCTGGCCGGTGCGCAGGAGCGTCAGGTGCTGCTGAACGATATCCAGGTAGTTGCAGTCGGGATGAAGGGCTGTAATCCCCAGTTCAGCGCGTTGCTTGCGGTCGTAGCGGTGGTAGTCGTCGGTGCAAATGACAGTAACGTTTTCTTCCCCCAAGACTTGGGCAATGCCGCGGGTAAGGGTGGTCTTCCCAGCAGCACTATCGCCAACAATACCCAGAATAATCGGGCGCTGAGCCACGGATCCCTCTCCTGAATCGTGAACCTGGGGCGGAGAACTCCCAACAACACCGGCCAAACTCAACTTCGTTTCGACCTGCGGATGGCCCCGATCAGAGAACAGGGATTGTCGGTCAGCAAACGAAGTTAAGCAAGCATTATCGGCTCTGGAGGGTATTGGGGCAAGAGAACGTTACAGCTTTTTTCAGCGGAGCCCTATGGATCCCTATACTGGAGTAGAAGCACTGGAAGCCATCAAAGCAGCAAGGGTAGCATTAGGTCAGACCGCTAGAGGGGGAAGCAACCGATGGGATTGTTCGATCGGGTCAGCCGAATCATTAGATCCAATATCAATGCGCTGGTCAGCAGCGCCGAGGATCCGGAGAAAATCCTGAACCAGACCATTCAGGACATGTCTGAGGATCACTACCAGATGCGGCAAGCGGTTGCCCAGGCCATTGCTGCCCAGAAGCGGATAGAGCGGCAGTATGAGCAAGCACAGCAGAGTGTTGATGAGTGGCAAAGACGCGCCGAGTTGGCCCTGCGCAACAACAACGAAGCTTTGGCTCGGGAAGCGCTGGTGCGCAAGAAAACCTTTGCCGAGACTGCCCAAAGCCTGAAGCGGCAGTTGGATGAGCAGACTAAGCAGGTGGAGATCCTGAAGTCCAACATGACCAAGCTGGAGAGCAAGATCGCTGAGGCCAAGACCAAAAAGGACATGCTCATCGCTCGCGCCCGCGCCGCCAAGGCTTCCCAGCAAATCAATCAGGTTATCGGGCGGGTGGACGCCACAAGCGCCTTTGCTGCTTTTGAGCGTATGGAGGAGAAGGTGAACTCCCTGGAGGCCCAGTCGGCGGCAGTAGCCGAGCTGGCGGTGGACAACTTGGAAAACCAGTTTGCCGCTTTGGAGGCGGGTGGCTCGGATGTAGATCACGAGCTGCTGATGCTCAAGGCGTCGATCCAGGGTCAGTTGCCCTCTGGAGGGTCAAAGTCCTCAGGCCAACCTTCCACCGCAAGTGAGAGCGAGGTCGATCTGGAGCTGGAAAATTTGCGCAAGGAGATTGACCAGCTCTAACAGGCGGAATGTCGCTCTCCTCCGACTCTCAAGGCTTGCCGGGCTGAGTTTGGGCCGGGGGGTGGTAAGCTAACCAACAAGAACTCTGACAGCCCTTCTGCCGACCAGCAGGGCAAAGTCTGTCAGTAAAGCGTTCCACCTCGAGTGGCAGGGATCCCCAGAGGGTAATCAACCTGCGAAAGGGTCACAGCCTGCTTCCGGCAGGGCTGAGGTTAGTTTGCCTACGGTTTTGTGAGAGAACAAGCAACAATGACAACAGCGAGTATTAAGCCTCTCTTGGATGCCAAGCAACTGTTGCAGGCTTATGCGTCTGGCCAACGGGATTTTTCGGGCTCCAACCTGAGTGGAGCGCAGTTGAGTGGCGCGAATTTGAAGGGCATTATCCTACGGGATGCCGACTTGAGTGGGGCCGATTTGCGCGAGGCGGATTTGTCGGGAGCGGATCTCTCGGGAGCCGACCTGCGCGGAGCCAAGCTGCGACGGGTGAACCTGATTGGGGCTAAGTTGGTGAAGGCAGACTTGCGGGGGGCCAACCTCTACCGAGCCAAGCTGCTCAGGGCCGACCTCAGCGAAGCCGAGCTGAACCGGGCCGATTTGCGAATTGGGGCCGATCTGCGCGGAGCCATCATCACCAACACCCATTTTCGCGGTGCCCTCTACGACGAGTACACCAAGTTCCCGGATGGCTTTAACCCTACGGAGATGGGCATGTAGCCGGAGCTTCCCTCAGGGGATCAGGTTCTGCCACAGTTGGGCCATGCCTTCGGCAGCCGCTACAAAGGGCGGGTTGTGCAGGTCGGGCTTGTTGTAGCGCAAGGGATCCCCTGCCAGATCGGTAACCCTTCCCCCCGCCTGCTCCACAATGCACTGGGCAGCGGCAGTATCCCACTCCATGGTGGGGCCGAAGCGAGGGTAGAGATGGGCAGATCCTTCAGCCACAAGGCAAAGCTTTAGGGCACTGCCCACAGACTTCACTTCCAGAGAGCCACAGCGCTGCCGCAGCCGCTCGAGGAACTGCTCCGTCTCCGGGTTGCTGTGGGAACGGCTGGCCACCACTTGTAGGGGTTCTTGGGCGTAAGGGCAGGTGCGGATGGGCTGTTCGTGAACGCAGGACGGAGTCCTTTCCCTCTTGCAGGCCCCCAGCTTTTGCGCAGCTTTGTAGGTGAGGCCCAGAGCTGGGGCATGGACGACCCCCAGGATGGGGATCCCTTCCTCGATGAGAGCAATATTCACCGTAAACTGGCCGTTGCGCCCGATAAACTCTCGGGTGCCATCCAAGGGATCCACCAGCCAAAACCGCTCCCACTGTTGCCGCTCTGGGTAAGGGATCCCGCCCGATTCTTCCGAGAGCACCGGGATCCCTGGGGTCAACTCTTGCAGGCCCTGCAGGATCAGGTGGTGGGCAGCCAGATCCGCCTCAGTTAGGGGGGAGGCATCTGCTTTGAGTTGGATCGGCAGCGATTTTTGCCGATAGAAGGGCAAGATGGCCTGCCCTGCTGCTTCTGCCAGGCGGCACACCTCAGGCAGGAGAGCGGCCAGATCTTGAGCCTGCACGGATCCCTCCCCAAGCTAGAAACGCACCGGAATGGCATGGGCGGCCAAGTCGGCTTTGATCTGCGCAATCGTCAGCCGGCCATAGTGGAGCAGCGAGGCCAATAGAGCCGCTTCCGCCCCTCCCTCCTGCAGAGCTTGGCGGATATGAGCACACTCCCCTGCTCCTCCTGAGGCAATCACCGGCACCGACACCGCCTCGGCCACCCGGCGGGTTAGCTCCAGGTCATAGCCGGCCTGGGTACCGTCGGCGTCCATGCTGGTGAGCAAAATCTCCCCTGCCCCCCGCTCGGCCACGCTTTTGGCCCACTCCACCGCGTCTAGCCCCGTCGGCTGCCTCCCCCCGCGCACGTACACTTCCCATCCCCCTCCCTGCGGTTTGGCGCGAGCATCAATGGCCACCACAATGCACTGGGATCCAAACCAGCGGCTGGCTTGAGCCACGAGATCAGGATCCCGAACCGCTGCCGAGTTGAGGCTGACCTTGTCCGCCCCGGCCCGCAGCAGTTGTCGGATCCCCTCCAGATCGCGGATCCCCCCTCCCACCGTGAGGGGAATGAACACCTGCTCTGCGGTGCGCCGCACCACCTCCAGCAAGATCTCCCGCTCTTCGTGGGTGGCGGTGATGTCCAAAAAGACCAGCTCATCGGCTCCTGCCTGATCGTAAGCCTGGGCCAGCTCTACCGGATCCCCGGCATCCCGCAATTGCACAAACTGGATCCCTTTCACCACCCGCCCTGCCGCCACATCCAGACAGGGAATGATCCGTTTGGCCAACATCGCTCTCTCCCAAGGACTCCATACCGCTAACGCGAACAGAGGGGAACAACTGGGGACCGTTTTAGCCGAAGCTGATGACCAGGAAGGGTTCTTGAAACTTGGCCCCGGTCACCTGCCGACCCGCCAAGCTGGGGGGCAAGAACAAGTTGCGCCGCTGATCCCCGGCGGTAATGGTCAGCTCCGGGCCTGACTGGCTCAGCTCGATTTGCGCCTTGCTGAAGCCGGGAATAAACAGCTTGACTGTACGGGATCCCTCGTCGATGGCCACGGGCGGCGGCACATCCGGCACAGCGAACATCCCCCCCACCGCTGCTTCCAAAGCCGACCAATCGGATCCCTGACGCAGGGGGAGTGTCCGTACTGTCAGCGGGAAAAAATCGGCAGCCGAGACCTCCCCCGGAGCCAGAGGGGTGACCCAGAGGCCACCCACCGTCAGCCCTACCATCTGAGCGCTCCCCCAAAGGTAACGGGCGGTTTGCACGGCCATCGGGTCTGGGGTGGTCACCAGGTGGGCCAGCACACGGCGCGGATTGGCAATAGCCTGTCGTCCCTGCTCCAAAAGGTTGGTCATGCCCCCCAACCGCTCTGGCAGATCCTCCAGGGAGGAAAATTCCACGGTGCTTACCGAACGCAACAAGGGCTCGGCAAAGGGTCGCAGGGTTTTGGCCAAGTCGGATCCCAAAAAAGCTTGGGAGGCTCGCCGCCAGTACCAACTGGCCACCTCCGGGATCCCAAAGGCCCGCAAGGTGGTCAGATCCCCTGGCCCATCGTAGAGAATGCAGTCGTATTGGCCGCTGGCATCGTAACGGCGCAGAGCTTCCAGGGCCAGGGCCTGATCCATGCCCGGCAACACCCCCAGTTCCTGGCCGTAGATCTCCCGGAAAAAGGGGGTGCGCACGTATCGGGCTTCCAGCTCTTTGGCCGCCGTCCAGAACTGCTCCAGCAGCTGGGTTGTCCGCAACTGCACCACGCTCAAGTTGGCAGCAATGGTCACCGGCTCGCCGGAAAGCGGGATCCCGCCCAAAAGCATTTCCAGCCCCGGCCCCGCCTGATGGCCCACCAACAGCACCCGCCGCCCCTGCTGGGCTGCGGCCCGAGCTGCCGCCACGGCCAAGGTGCTCCGACCTGTGCCCCCCTTGCCCAGAAAGGTGAGAATTTGGCTCATTCCCGCTCCTCCCGATTCCGCTCTCCCGCCTCTCCGTAGATATCGATGTACAGAGATTGACCTGCCAACTGAGCTGCGGCCATCATCACCTGTCGAATCGCTTGCAGGGTGCGCCCGCCCCGCCCGAATACCCGCCCCCGATCCTTCGGGTCAAAGGCCAGCCGCAGCCATACCTTTCGCCCGCCACAGGTGGTTTCCACATCCATTTGAAGAGAGGCGCTGCTGAGCAGCGGTTCGATCAAAAGATGGGCGAGAGCCTTGTAGTCTGGCATAGAGAGCTAGACGACAGGAGGGAACAACTGGCCAAGCCAAGCTTAGCCGACCCTAGGCCTCAACCGCTTCCTCAACCTGAGGCTTTTCAACTTCAGCTTCTGGAGGACTTAATTCTGCCGCTGCTGTCTCAGTGGCAGCTTCGCTCAATTCAGACTCGGGAACATCGGCGACCTCAGCCTCGGCCACGGATTCTGTTGCAGGGGCCTCTTCTGCCGCCTCAGGGATCCCAGCTTCAGGCTTGGCCATGGCCGGGATGCGAATCGAGGCAACCACTCCGCCTTCCCCTGCTTTCAACATCTCGTAGATGCCGGCCTTTTTGAGGAGACTGTCCACGGTCTCTGTGGGCTGAGCGCCACAACGCAACCACTTCAGCAAGCCTGCCGTTTGCAAAACCGTCTCCTTGGTGCGCGGGTTATAGTAACCCAGTTCCTCTAGCGGACGGGCTTCACGACGGCTTTTGCTTTCAATGGCGATGATGCGATAGCTGGGTTGCCGCTTTTTTCCGTAGCGCTTGAGCCGCAATTTGACCATGGGGTATCCACTCCTTGGGGGACGCTCCGCAAGCTGTAAAGATCCAAATCCAACAAAGAGTTCACGCAAACCCGCCAAGCATGCTGAAGCCCCAGAACCTTACCCGGAGTCTCGCCGCTTGGCCGGTAGACATAGGCTTTTTATTTTAGGCGATCTTCCCCTCGACTGGAAAATGTCGGATCCCGGTTTGGAGGGCAATCTTCATGGCAGAGTTAAAGAGAAAACCCACACTCAGCGACGACCCCCATGATCAACTACGCCGATTTGACAGACGAGCAGCGCCAGCTCTACCTCAAGGCCCTGATCGCGGTGGCCCGAGTGGATGGCCAGTTGGACGAAGAAGAAACCTCTTTCTTCATGCAAATCGCAGAAGGGGTAGGCATCGAAGCGCCACTGGCCCAAACCTATCTGGCCGATGAAGCAGGTGCACCTTTGGATATCAGCGGGATCCCGCCCATGCGCAATGCGGCAGGGGCCTTGATCCTGCGGGATTTGGCAGCAATGGCGGTGGTGAATAGCCAGCTGGTGGAAAAAGAAGAGGAGCTAATTTTCGAGATCGGCAAAGCCATGCAGTTCAGCGCTGAGGAGATCAACGAGTTTATCGACTGGGCCTTCATGGGACTGCAGTGGCAACTCAAAAGCGCATCTCTGCTGGAGCGCTATACCCAGCCCTCCCCCCAACCTTCTGAATGACCTGGGGTACTAGGCAGCATCACAACGGCCAGCCCCCGCTGCAGATATTGACAGCCCCGCTTGGCGTTCCCCTGAGCCAAGCAAGGGGAGACTTTCATCAAGTTAAATCTGGCCATTGAGACTTAGCCGATAAAGCGATCCAGAGCCCGCTGCAACTCCTCCAGCTCTACTTCGATATTGCCGGTCTCGATGGCATGGCGGATGCAGTGGCGAATGTGATCGTCCAAAATCAGCCGCGCCACCCGATCCAGCGCTCCCTTGACGGCGGCAATTTGCAGCAGCACATCTGGACAGGGCTGATCCTGCTCGATCATGGAGCGGATCCCACGCACATGCCCTTCGATGCGAGCCAAGCGGTTGGTCAACTTGCGCCGAGACTGGGGATCATGATGGTGAGGCTGGGCCCGCCCAGACAGCGGCGGCTTTTCCAGCGCCAGCTCCCACTCCTCCTCCCAATCGGGTTCTGAAGGGAGCGGTGGAACGGAATGAGATCGAAGTGGGGGAACGGGATCCGACATGAGAAGGGCAAAAGACTGCTTGCATGATACTGCCTGGTTTTCCCCGGGAACGATGGGGTACTCTACAATAGAAAAAGATGTGAAATTTTGTAAAACCTCTCATACTTTGGCTCCATGACCTCTGTGCTCTCCCCCTTTGGCCCTGTAGAAGCGGATCTGGAGCGTTTACGCCAGAACCTAACGCGGTTGGTCAGTGCCAAGCACCCCATCCTGGCCATGGCTGCCGAACATCTGTTTTCGGCGGGAGGGAAAGGGATCCGGCCAGCCATCGTGCTCCTCATTGCCCGTGCCACCACCCCAGATGGAGAGATTACCCCACGGCATTGGCGCTTGGCAGAGATTACTGAGATGATCCACACGGCCAGCTTGGTTCACGACGATGTCATCGACGCTGCCGACGTGCGACGGGGCATCGATACGGTGAATACCCTCTTCGACAATCGGATAGCCGTGCTGGCGGGGGATTACCTCTTCGGCCAAGCTGCTTGGTACTTGGCCAATCTGGACAACCTGGAGGTAGTGAAGCTCCTTTCCAAAGTAATCATGGATTTGCCGGAGGGAGAGGTGCGCCAGAGCCTCACCCGCTTCGACCCGGATGTGTCGATGGAAGACTACCTGGCCAAGAGCTTCTACAAAACGGCCTCCCTCATGTCCGGCAGTTCCAAGGCTGCTGGCCTGCTGAGCGGGGTTAGCGAGGAAGTGGCGGATCGCCTGTTCGATTTTGGGCGGGATCTGGGCATTGCTTTTCAGATTGTCGACGATCTGCTGGATTTCACCGCTTCGGCAGAGACGCTTGGCAAGCCTGTGGGATCCGACCTCATCCAGGGCAACCTCACTGCACCCGTTCTGTTTGCCCTAGAGGAATTTCCCCAGATGCGAGAGCTCATTCTCAGGGAGCTGTCCAACCCGCAAGACCTGAAGCAGGCCCTGGAGTGGGTGTATCAAAGCGAAGGGATCCCACGCTCTCGTCAGTTGGCCCGCGACTACGCCCAGCGGGCTGCCGAAGCGCTGTATAGCCTGCCGGACTCTGCGGCGCGTCGTGCTTTGTTTCAGATGGTGGACTATGTGCTGGAGCGGCTGCACTGAGCAGTCCCGACAGGGTCAAGCTGGCTTTCTACCGGGCTGTGTTGCCCAACACTTGGGCCTCTGGAAGAAGCTCAGGATATTCTGGCGGGGCGAAAAAGTGTAGGCGATTTGGGGGCCAAAAGCGAAAAATGGTGTTGCCGATGATGTTTTCTTCCGGCAAGAAACCCCACACATGGGAGTCTTGGCTGTCGTTGCGGTTATCCCCCATCACAAAATAGGAGCGGGGAGGAACCACGAATTCGGATCCCTGATTGGGAACTCCAGGACAGCGCTCGCCAGGGCAAGAATAGTCGGGGGGGGCATAGATGTAGTCTTCCCGCAGCGGGATCCCGTTGATGATGACCTCACCGTTGGCGATGCGAATGCGATCTCCCGGCAGGCCGATCACCCGCTTGATGTAGGCCCCGTCGAAGTTCAGTTTGGCGGGAGGGTTGAAAACAATAATATCGCCTCGTCTGGGCGAACCAAAGCGGTAGCTGACCTTTTCCACCACCAGCCGATCCCCTTCTTCCAGAGTGGGCAGCATCGAATCGGAGGGGATCCAACGCGCCTCTGCCACAAAGGTGCGAATGCCGAAGGCCAGCAACAGAGCCAGCACCACCGTCAGAAGGTTTTCCCGTTGCGCCTGCCACCAGCTGCGGGATCCCGAGCTGGCAGGGGTTTCCCCTGATGGCGACTGGGGCTTGGGCAGAGGAGTTGGATCTTTTGACGGCATGGAAGCTAACGAACAAGACTTCACGATCTCAAGATTACCGCACCCAATCCAGGGCAGCAGAATGGGAGGCCCTCCCATTAAACCCCTGCCGGAGAGACGAATAGCCGGCAATAGCATAGGATGGGTATTCTGGTGTACCGTACTCGCGACTGTTAGCCCCTATGACGATTTCAACAGAAGAGCGCCTAGAGCGAGTCGAGCGCCTGGTCGAGGCCAATAGCCAAGCAATAGCTCGTCTCACCCAACAACAAGAGGAAGTTTTGAGGCGGATCGATCGGCTCTCAGGGGATAGCGAAAAACTCTCGGAGCGGGTTGAAAAGCTCTCGGGCGATGTCGAAAAGCTCTCGGGCGATGTCGAAAAGCTCTCGGGCGATGTCGAAAAGCTCACTTTTAAGTTCGACACCTCACAAACCATCGGGGAACGGCTGGAACGTCTGGCCACCAGCCTGATTGCCGGTGCCACCATCAGCATCATTGCCGGAGTGATTTTGGTGCTGCTGCGGGAGGGATCCCGTTGAAGGGATGTTGCTCGGGGCTGGTTTTGGGGGGTCAACTGCCGGAATTGAGTTTTTCCCAGTCCTGCTGGTGGATGGCGATCATCTGGGCTTGGGCTTGAATAGCTGCCAACACCTCCGTCATCAGGGGCCAGTCGCTCCGCGGCGGACTGGGGTACTGCTTAAGCTTGTCAACTGTGTTGCTGAGAGCACTTTGCAATTGTTGCAGCAGTTGATAGGTCTGTTGGGCCAAAGCTAGGGTCTCAGAGACGCGGAGGTTATTCTGGCCTTGTTGATATTTCTGGAGAGCTTCCCCTCGCAGGATGCTCAAGATGGCCCCTTCTCTAGAGGCGGCAGTCTGGCCACTTTTGGAGCGCTGCGGTATGATGCGCAACTGCAACACCAGTGGCTCCCCCCGGTACATCCGCTCCACCTCTGCCTGCTGCGGCTCCCCGATCAACTCCGGATCCAGCGCCATCATCCGCTTCATGGCGGTGATCAACTTCGCTCGTATGGACTCGGAGAGATCTTTGAACAGATCCCGCAAAATCCCCTGCTGGCGGTAGCGCACTCGACAAGAAGGCCCCTCTTGAGGCTCCACGAAAATTTGCTCGGCTTTCTCATCCAAAGCCCGCCGCAGCATCGAGTTGAGCAACTGCTGCACTGTCTCTTCCGATTCGTCGGCGGGTACGGGCGGAGCGGTTGGTCGGGCGGACGGAGGCTGGGTTGGAGTCAACTGCGTGGGGGGCCCCGCCGCAGGAGCAGGAACCTCCCGAGTCACCCGGTTGGCTTGGGCCTGGAGGCGCAGCCGCTCCACCTCTGCCGGGTCGGGGGGATGGCTGAAGTAGTAGGCAATTAAATCCTGCTGCTGCTGAGCGGTGAGAGGGATTGGCTGGACGGAAATCTGGGAATAGGCCAGCATTTTGCTCACATAGTCCAACGCCGCCAAATCCTGGGGATCCACCATGCCCAAGATGAGGCTGTCGGTATCCAGGGCCAAGGGGACGACTTGGTAGTAAATGCAGATCTCCACCGGCAAGTACTGGGCAATTAAGGCCGGCACTCGCGCCCGGTCAACAAGGGAGTGTTGTCCCACCGCCAGAGAGGCATCTGGATCTGTCATGGCAAGCCCGGAGTGGATCCCGCACAGGCGAGACGTCGCTACTCGATCATAGAGTAAAGCCTACACCCTCGCGGCCTGAGGCCCATGGCATCCTAGCTCATCTGACCGGCGTAAATTGAATAATGTAATACTAGGGGTATTCTCCTCTACACCCAAAGCAGTAAAGCCTTGTTAAGTCTTGGAGTTAACATCGACCACATTGCCACCCTTCGACAGGCACGCCGCACGGTGGAGCCAGATCCGGTAGCGGCAGCGGTGATTGCCGAGCTGGCGGGGGCAGATGGCATTACGGTGCACTTGCGCGAGGATCGCCGTCACATTCAAGATCGGGATGTGCGGCTGTTGCGGCAAACTGTGCGCACCCACCTCAACCTGGAGATGGCAGCCACCGAGGAGATGGTGGCGATTGCCCTGGAGATTAAGCCTGACTACGTCACTTTGGTTCCCGAGCGGCGGGAGGAAATCACCACCGAAGGTGGGTTGGATGTGGCGGGGCAGGTGTCGCGCCTCAGGGATGTGGTCGGCCAACTGCAGGGATCCGGCATTCCCGTCAGCTTGTTTATCGACCCAGATCCGACCCAAATTGCCGCTGCTGCCCAAGTGGGAGCCCGCTGGGTGGAGCTCCACACGGGGCGCTATGCAGAAGCCTCATCCGCAGCTCAGCGGCAGGTGGAACTTGACCACCTGGAAAAGGCCAGCCAACAGGCTCTTCAGCTGGGCTTGCGGGTGAATGCGGGACATGGTCTTACCTACTGGAATGTCGGCCCAGTGGCGCGGATCCCTGGCATGGAGGAGCTGAACATCGGCCACAGCATTATCAGTCGAGCGGTGCTGGTGGGGCTGGATCGGGCGGTGCGAGAGATGCGTCAGGCGATGGGACTAAGCTGAGGAGCAGGCCCGGCATGAACTCGGAATACTACGGCTACGAAAACTACGTTCTGGATCAGGCGGAGATTGAGCGCCTGTTGGATCTGCTGCCAGCCAGTATGCGGGAGAGTGTGAAGATCTTGCCCGCCTCGGAACGGCAAACGGTGGTGATCAAAGGCCGTCGGCAAATGCCCTGGGAACGGCAGATGCGGCTGTTCATCAAGCCCTACGAGTGGCGGCAATTTACCCCCCTGCAGCGGGCGGGGCTGTTCCTGCACAAGGTGGGCTACTACAGTCGGGCGGTGTCGCGGCAGATCGACTTTTACCTGGCCATAGCAGCTCTGGGGGGGTTGAGCTTGATCTTCGAGGCCGTACAACAGGATCCCGTGGGAGCAACCGTTTCGGGTGGTTTGAGTGGCTTGGCCCTCTGGCAGTTGCGCCGCGACCAAACCAATGACCGTCGTCTGTTGGCTGCTGACGCCTATGCGGTGGATCGCCTGGTGTTGCGCGGGATCCCGCGGCTGCAGGCGGTGGAGGCCCTAGGGCAGGCGCTGCATGTGGAGGCCCGTCTGGAGGGGCGCTCGGGCAATGATCTGCTGGACATGTTGCGCTACCAAAACCTCAAGCGGCTGGCCCAGCGTCCGGCGGAAGACATTGTGTTGAGCTAATCCCGGGTAGAGATGCTTTCTCCCTCGCGGCTGGGATCCCAGGCGGGCCGGTGGGGCCGCCATCTGCTGCAAGTGGCGGTGACCGATTCCACCAATCGGCTGCTCTTGGACTGGGGCCGTCGGTTCCCACAGCCGCTGCCAGTGGGCACAGTTTTGGTCAGCACCCGCCAACGGGCTGGGCAAGGTCAACATGGGCGGGTGTGGCACTCGCAGCCGGGGGGACTATACCTGTCCGTTTGGCTGGGATCCCCGCCTTTGCATTACTCGCTGCTGGAACTGACCCTGGCCTTGGGCTGGGGCATTGCGGGCCGTTTACGGCAAAACCTTGGGATCCCGCTGCGGCTGAAATGGCCCAACGATTTGGTGGTGGTGGACGAGCAGCGCCCGGATTCTCTGCTCAAGCTGGGGGGGATCCTGGTGCAAAGCCGCTTTGGGGGGAGCGGGCAACTGCTGGGGTTGGTGGCCGGTGTGGGGGTGAATGTCAACAACCCCGTTCCCATTGGGGCAATCACCTTAGCCCAAATTTTGGGATCCCCTCTGCACCGCTCACTCGACTGCACCGAGATTGCCGGCTGGGTTCTGCAGGGGATGGAGCAGGGATTCCACGTCTGGTTGCAAGGGGGATTTGCCCCCGTTCGCTCAGAGTACGAAGCCTGGATGGTTAGGCCACAAATTCAATTTCAATGGCCGGAAACAAGCCCCACGATCTTGGGCCTTGCCGAGGATGGGAGGATGCGAGTACAAACACGGGGGGAGCGACATTGGCAACAGCAGCCATCCATTCTGACGCTTACACCCGACCAAGTTCGCTTGAGCTATCACATGCCGGCGGGCGATAGCCTGTAATTTCTCTTGTGTTTTTTATGTGGCCTGTGTTGAACTCGGTGATGAAGCTTTTGGTTATGGCAGCGCGCCTTTTCTCCCCCCGAGCTCGGCGGCTGCGCTTTTGGCTGAAGCTGGGGCTGGCTCTGCTCTGGTTTTATCCCACTGCTCTGCTGGCCCAAACCCAACCAACCCCTTTGCCCCCGCCGCCTGTGGTGGAACCGGCCCTAGACACGCCTGGGGCGGCAGCCCTGCTGCTGGATGGAGCCATTCCTTTACGAGAGGGCAGCCCTGCGACCCTTGAGGCAGAAACCCGCACAGAGACGGTCATGGGCCGTGAGATTGTGATTGAGCCCCAGAAGAACCATGACCGGGTTCCCCATGCTCAGCCTGAAAGTGGGGTGCCGGTGGTGCTGATGGAACGCAGCTCCGGTCGCCGCATCATCCTCGCCCCTGGCCAAGAGATTCGCATTGAGGATCCCAGCCAGCCCCAAGCTCCTGAACCGGGAACGCCGACGTTGCCTGAACTGGCCGTAGGTGAAGAACGACTGCTCTATCCCTTACCTCACCCGGTGCCGATCACTTCTGGATTTGGCATGCGAATTCACCCCATCCGCGGAGAGCCAGAGTTTCATGCCGGGGTGGATTTGGGGGCCAGCATGGGCACGCCGATCCTGGCCTCTTTAAGCGGCAAGGTGGTCACTTCGGGATCCCTGGGGGGTCTAGGGATCACCGTTGTGCTGGAGCATGCCGGCGGTCGGCGCACTCGCTATGGCCACATGTCCGAAGTTGCTGTAACACCGGGGGAAGTGGTAGAGCGGGGATCCGTCATCGGCTACGTGGGGGCGACCGGAGCGGTAACTGGGCCGCACCTCCACTTTGAGCTGTGGAAGCGGGCGGTGGGGCAAGGTTGGGTGGTTCTGGACGCCACAGATGATCTGAAGGTTGCTGTTGCCCAGCTGCCGGGTTAGCCAGAGCCGGCTTGGGTTAGCATAGGTGGGCGGGCTCCAACTGGAATGCTGGCGCAGGTAACCAGTTGGGTCATGCAGGTTTTGCGGACGTGGCGGAACGGCAGACGCGCTAGACTTAGGATCTAGTGCCGCAAGGCGTAAGGGTTCAAGTCCCTTCGTCCGCATGAGAATCCCCTACTTC
>NZ_JBSSCZ010000039.1:0-14786 GCF_054060215.1 Thermostichus sp. OS-CIW-30
TTGGTTGACCCAGTTCAACGCCTGCACAAAGGCATCCAAGGTCGCGTCCAACTTTGCGGCCTGCGACTGGGACACCTTGAGCTTACAGGAGACGGCCAGGACTTGGGTCATGGTTCTATCGTAACTTCCGCATTCCTCCCGACACTGACCCTACGGGTACAGTGCGGGGCTCCTGCGATTTCTAGCTGAAATTTTGCGCTCCTTTAGCAGGGATCCCTCGAAGTTCTTTGCCGCTATCTGCCGTTTTGGCCGCAAACTGAAGAGAGCACCTTGGTTGCCGTTGCTGCGAACGCCTGAGGTGCCTGTGTCTTTAGATCTCAAAGAAAGCTTAAATAGCAAAGCTCAAAAGATCCATTGGACTCCATTCCGCTTACGCAAACACTAGAAATCATGGGATCCCGTTCACCGCGTCCAGCCCGGCCCATCCGTTCCGGCCGCTATCCGGCCAAAGAGCTGTGCAGCCAGTGCGGCCTTTGCGATACCCGCTACGTGGCCCACGTCAAAGAAGCCTGTGCCTTCTTGAACCAGCAACTGACCCAGTTGGAAGAACAGACCCACGGGCGATCCCGGGAATCGCTGCGCTCAGGATCCCTCGCCGTCACTGATACCGATTACTTCGGTGTCTACGAGGCGATGTACACAGCCCGCAAGCGGGATCCGATCCCGGGGGCCCAGTGGACGGGCATTGTCAGCAGCATTGGCATGAAGGCCCTCACCACTGGCTTGGTGGAAGGGGTGGTGTGCGTGCAGGCGGATGAGCGGGATCGCTTTCAGCCACGGCCCATCCTGGCCCGTACCCCCGAAGCGGTCTGGGCGGCGCGAGTTAACAAGCCAACTCTTTCTCCCAACTTGTCTGTGTTGGAGCAGGTGGAGCAAAGCGGCCTCAAGCGCCTATTGGTGATCGGGGTGGGCTGCCAAATTCAGGCTTTGCGGGCGGTGGAAAAAAAACTGGGCCTGGAGAAGCTGTACGTGTTGGGCACGCCCTGTGTGGACAATGTCAGCCGTGCCGGGCTGCAAAAGTTTCTAGAAACCACCAGCCGCTCCCCACAGACGGTGGTGCACTACGAGTTTATGCAAGACTTCCACATCCACTTCAAACACGAAGATGGCTCGGTGGAAAAGGTGCCCTTCTTCGGCCTCAAGACCAAAGAACTCAAGGACGTGTTTGCCCCCTCCTGCCTCAGTTGTTTTGACTATGTGAATGCTCTGGCAGATCTGGTGGTGGGCTACATGGGATCCCCCTTGGGCTGGCAATGGCTGCTGGTGCGCAATCAGCGGGGGCAAGAGCTGTTGGACTTAGTCTGGGAGGAGCTGGAAACCCAACCGGTGATCTCGCAGGGATCCCGGAGGGCGGCAGTGCAGCAGGGGATCCCTGCCTACGACCAAGCCCTGAGTTTGCCAATGTGGCTGGCTCGCCTCTTGGGGGCGGCAATCCAGCGCTTTGGGCCGCGCGGCCTGGAATATGCCCGCTTCTCCATCGATTCCCACTTCACCCGCAACTACCTCTACGTGCGCCGCCACTATCCCCAGAAGTTGGAGCAGCACGTGCCCCCCTTTGCCCGGCGGATTGTGGAGCAGTACCAACTCCCGCAAGACTGAGGCTCAGCAGTAGCGGATCCCGGCTTCCGCCCAGCGATCGATAGCCTGACCTATGCGCTCGCAATCGGCAATTAGGCTAATCCGCACGTAGCCCTCTCCTCCCTCTCCAAAAGCGCTGCCGGGGGTTACGACCACGCCTGTAGATTCCAGCACCCGCAGGGCAAACTCCGTCGATCCCTCAGGGGTGCCGTCGGCAGCGCGGGGGGTAGGGATCCAGAGATACATCGTCGCCCGTGGCGGCTCGATCCGCCAGCCTAACTCCGCTAGGCGGCCGATCAGATAGTCGCGCCGGCGGCGGTAGCGCTCTTGTACCTGCTCCAGGTAGCTATCCGGCAGGCGCAGGGCAGTTTCGGCGGCCTTTTGGATGGCGGCAAAAATGCCGTAGTCGAGATTGGTTTTCAGGGTGCGCAAGCTCTGGATGATCTGGCGATTGCCCACCACAAATCCCACCCGCCAGCCGGCCATGTTGTAGGTTTTGGAGAGGGTGTGGAACTCCACTGCCAAGTCCTTGGCCCCTGGGATCTGCAGCAAGCTGGTGGGCCGGTAGCCATCAAAAGCCAACTCGGCATAGCACAGGTCGTGCACCAGGATGAGATCGTAGCGGCGGGCAAACTCCACCACCTCCTCAAAAAAAGAGCGGGGCGCAACTGCCGCCGTCGGGTTGTTGGGGTAGTTAAAGTAGAGCACCCGCGCTTGCTGGGCCACTTCCGGCGGTATTTCTTGCAGATCGATCAACCACCCCTTCTGCGGGCGCAGCATCATCGGGTAGATCTGCCCGCCGGCAATCATGGGGCCGCGAAAATGGGCTGGATAGGCAGGGCTGGGCACCAACACCAGATCTCCGGGATCCACATAGGCCAGAGCCAGGTGGGTCAGCCCCTCTTTGGATCCCAGCAAAGGCAGCGCCTCTCCATTGGGATCCAGCTCCACCCCGTAGCGACGCCAGTACCAATCCGTGATCGCCTGGCGGAAGCTGGCCGTGCCCTCAAAGGGCGGGTAGCCGTGGTGGGCGGGATCCGCAATGGCCGCCTGCGCCGCCTCCACCACCGGCTGTGGGGTGGGGCCATCGGGGTTGCCCATGCCCAGATCGATCAAATCCAACCCCTGCTGGCGGGCGCGGGCCTTCAGCTCATCCAAGCGGGCGAAGACATAGGCGGGCAGCTTGTTCAGCCGCTGGGCGGGAACGAGAGCGCGGTTCATGGCAAGAATGGGGAAGGGGCACAGCCGGTGCCTGATGGGAGGATAGGTACCTAACTTACCGCCAGACCTGCATCCAAAGCAATGATCGAGATTGGCGGCTTTGGGCATCCGGGATCCGGAACGGCTAGGATAGATATCCCATCTCAAGTTATCGACGAGCCGAACAGTGCCCCTACCTCTTGTGGCCATTGTGGGCCGCCCCAACGTGGGCAAATCCACCCTCGTCAACCGCATGGCGGGGGTGCGTTCGGCCATTGTGCATGATGAGCCTGGGGTGACCCGGGATCGTCTGTACCAGGAGGTGGAATGGAACGGGCGCCGCTTGCGGGTGGTGGACACCGGCGGCCTGGTTTTTGGGGATGACAGCGAATTTTTACCCCACATTCGCCAGCAAGCAATGGCAGCCATGGCCGAGGCGCAGGCCGTGATCTTCGTGGTGGATGGCCGAGAGGGACTGACACCCGCCGATGTAGAAGTGGCCGATTGGCTGCGCAAACAACCCCTGCCGGTGGTGGTGGCCGTAAACAAGTGCGAGTCGGGGCAAATGGGCCTGGCTCAGGCAGCAGCCTTTTGGGAGCTGGGGCTGGGGGATCCGATCCCCTGTTCCGGCATTCATGGCAATGGGGTAGCCGAGCTGTTGGAGGCGGTGCTGGCTCACTTGCCCGAAGTGACCGCAGAAGCCGCAGGCGAGCCAGATCCCATCGCCGTCTCGATTGTGGGACGGCCCAACGTCGGCAAATCCAGCTTGCTCAACCGCCTGGTAGGATCCGAGCGGGCCATCGTCAGCCCCATTTCCGGCACCACCCGCGATGCCATCGACACCGTGGTCACCTGGGAAGGGCAGCCCTATCGCCTCATCGATACCGCCGGCATCCGCAAAAAAAACCGCGTGCAGTACGGCATTGAGTTCTTCAGCATCAACCGGGCCTTCAAGGCCATCCAGCGCTCGGATGCAGTGCTGCTGGTGATCGATGCTTTGGAGGGGGTTACCGAACAGGACCAGAGGCTGGCCGGGCGCATCGAAGAAGAGGGCCGCGCCTGCGTTGTCGTCGTCAACAAGTGGGATGCAGTAGAAAACAAAGATACCCACACCATCAACGAGTTCACCCGCGAGATTCGCGACAGGCTTTACTTTATTGAATGGGCGCCGCTCCTGTTTGTCAGCGCCCTCACTGGGCAACGCACCCACAAAATCTTTGAGCAGGTGAATACCGTGGTGGCCGCCCACCGCAAACGGGTTCCCACCGCTGTGGTCAACGAAGTGCTCCAGGATGCTCTTGCCTGGCAATCGCCCCCCACCAACCGCCAGGGCAAGCAGGGCAGAATTTACTACGGCACCCAGGTGGCGGATCGGCCCCCCACCTTTGTTCTGTTTGTCAACGATCCCGATTTGTTTAAGGATAACTACCGCCGCTTCCTGGAAAAGCACTTCCGGCAAAACCTGGACTTTACCGGTACCCCCATTCGCTTTCTCTGGCGCGGCAAATCCGAGCGCTTGGTTGGGCGGGCGGTGCGAAAATTGGAGAGATCCCTGACCTCTCGTTAGGCCCTCTGGTCTACTGAAAGCCTATGGCTGTGGATCCCAACGTCAAAACCCTGGTTGACAACCGTCGCGCCCGCTTCGAGTACGACATCTTGGAGACCTATGAGGCCGGGATCCAACTGACCGGCACAGAGGTGAAATCGATACGAGCGGGCAAAGCCAACCTGCAAGACGCTTTTGCCCTCTTTCGGGATGGGGAAGCATGGCTGCACAATCTGCACATCTCCCCCCATGACACCGCCAGCAAAGTGTTTAACCACGACCCTACCCGCCGCCGCAAGTTGCTGCTGCACCGCCGCGAGATCGACCGCCTACGGGGCTTGGTGGAACAAAAGGGCCTGACCGTGGTTCCCCTCAAGCTGGTGCTCAACCGCGGCTGGATCAAAGCCCATCTGGGCGTGGCCCGCGGCAAAAAGCTCCACGACAAGCGGCAGGCAATCAAAGAGCGGCAAACCCAGCGGGAGATTCAGCGGGAACTGAAGGAACGATAAATTTCTCCCTGAGCCCCTGCTGGCTTCCACGTCGTTTGCCAAGCGCCTTTTTGTATTCTCAGATACAGCGATCTGCAGCGGGATCCCGATGATGGATGTAGTCTTCCGGCTTTGGATCCCTGTTCTGTTGGAGCTGCCTGTGAACTGGAATCTTACCCGCGCTTTTTCTCCCTCGAGAGGCTGGGCTATTGGCCTGGCAGTCGCCGCTCTACTGGGATCCACCCCCACAACAGCGCAAGAGACCTTCAAAGTGGGCATGGTGCTGGTGGGGCCGATGCAGGATGGCGGCTGGAGCCAGGCGCATGTGGAGGGCAGCGAATACGTCAAGGCCAAGTTGCCCGGTGTCGAGTTTGATTACCTGGATAAGGTGAACCCGGCGGATCGGCCCAATGTGCGCGCCTCCCAGGTGGCGGATGACATGATCGCCCGAGGTGCGAAGGTTATCATCTTTACTTCCGATGACCACAAAGACGATGCGATTGAAACGGCCCGCAAGCATCCTGAGATCGCAGTTATCCATGCTTCTGGGGACATGGCCTGGAAGGAAGGGAAAAATTACATCGATCTGCCCAACTTGGCCAACATCATGCCCCAGATGGAAGCGATGCGCATGGTGGCCGGATGTGCCGCGGCTCTGGGATCCGAAACCGGCAAAATTGGCCTGTTGGGGCCTCTGATCAACGACGAAACCCGCCGTTACGCTGCTGCCGCCTACTTGGGAGCCAAATACTGCTGGGAAACTTACCGAGATCGTCCTGAAGAGTTGCAGTTCCGGGTGACCTGGATTGGCTTCTGGTTCAACATTCCAGGGGTTACTTTGGATCCAAGCAAGGTTGCCGATGACTTTTACAACAGCGGCTTTGATGTGGTGATGTCGGGGTTGGATACGCCGGAGGCGGCGGTACAAGGCAAGCGGGCTGCTGAGGTCGGAAAGCGAGTGCGCTACACCCACTACGGCCTGGCCAGCGGTTGTAACTTTGCGCCCGAAATTTGCCTGGGGGTTTCCTACTACAACTGGGGGCCTGGCTACAAGCAATTGATCGAGGCGGCTCGCGCGGGCACCTTCGAGAGCCAATTCCTGCGTCCGCCCATCGACTGGTCAGACATCAACAACCCGGACACGTCTTCGGCGGGGTTCATCATGGGAGAAGCCCTGGAGCCAGAAGATAGGGCTAAGTTGGAGGAGTTCATCGCCGGCTTGGGGAATGGCAGCATTCAGCTCTTCAAGGGGCCGCTCAACTTCCAAGATGGCACGCCCTTCTTGGCTGAGGGGGAAGTGGCCAGCGAGGTCGAGATTTGGTATCTGGGCCAGTTGCTGCAGGGCATGGAGGGAGCCAGCAATTAGCGGAAGGCGTTCTAGGCTCCGGGGAGGGGGAAGAAGCGGTCGGTGGCTTTCACCCGCTGACACCAGGCTCGGATCTGAGGAAAGGGCTTGAGGTCAAACCCGCCCTGCTCCGCCACATGGGTGTAGGTGAAAAGGGCGAGATCGGCGATGGTGTAGCGGTTGCCCACAAAAAATGCTTTCCCCTGCAGGTGGCCTTCCATGATCTCCAAGGCCTCTGTTCCAGATTTCAAGTTCTGGGCGATCACGTCAGCATGGGCCTCTGCTTGGCCGGCCCGCACCCAGAAGCGAGTGGTGGCGATGTAGCGGGCAATGCGGGTTTGTTCAAAAAGCAACCACTTCAAAATCTCGGCCCGTTCCAACTTGTTTTGGCCGTAGAGGGGGGTGTCTTCTGCCAGGTAGACCAAGATCGCGGCGGACTCGGCCAAGACCGTTCCATCTTCCAGTTCCAAAGCCGGGATCTGGCCCAGGGGGTTCTTGGCCAGGTACTCGGGGCGGCGGTTTTCTCCGGCCCTGGAGTTGACTTCAACCGTCTCATAGGGGATCCCCAATTGCTTGAGGAGCAATTCCACTTTGTAGCAATTTCCGGAGGTTGGGATCCCGTACAGTCGCAACATTGTGGTTAACCTCAGCCCAAAGCACCTTACAAAGAACTTCGTCCTAACAACGCCAACGGCAACCCAATCAACAAAAACCCTCTGTCCCTAACACTTTTTTAGCAGCTTTGTTCTTCCAACTCCTGCATCTGCCGGCGGTATTCCCGCCCAAAGGCTTGCAGCAACCCTTCTGCATGGGAAAGAGGCCCTGCTTCATAGGCACGGGATCCCACCCCTTGCTGGGTGAGCTCGCACAGGTGCCAATCCTGTCGATTGGTGCGATCCCACAATTCCACCACCTCGCTGGGATCAAAACCATCCAGCGCCAAGGTCTCCGGCTCAAACAGCCAATCGCAGACAACCCGCGTCCGGTCGGATCCCTGCGGCCACAGGGTGTGGGTCATGACATAGTCCGGCTGCAGGCTCAAGAATAGATTGGGCATAAGGGTGTAGTAGTAGGCCCGCCGTTGGTTTTCTCCGCGCACGGTGGAGATCAGGGGCAAGCTGCGTTGGCCACTCATGTTTAGGCTGGTCACATCTGGGTTGAGCAACATGTAGCCGCCCAAAAAGGGGCCTTCCATCAGGTCGTTGCGACCGCTGCGAGCCGGCGAAAGACGGGCCAATTCCGGGTGAATGAGGGGGCAGTGGTAGCACTCAGAGTAGTTTTCAAACAGCAATTTCCAGTTGGCCTGAACGTTGTATTCAATACGATGACCTCGCCGCAGAGCGGACAGGTTCCACTCTCGGAAACGACCTTGCAATGGGGCAAAAACCTCATCGAAGGGCTGAGGATTGCGGCTGAGGTTGACCCAGACGAAGCCTTCCCATTCTGCCAAGGCAGCGGAGTGGAGGGGATAATCTTCACGGCGAAAGTCTTCCACCTCGTGCATCTGGGGAGCCGCCAACAATTGTCCATCCAGCCCATAGCGCCAGGCGTGGTAGGGGCAAGGGATCCCATCGGCAAAATGGCCTTGGAGCTCGCTGCAGAGTCGGGTTCCTCGATGGCGACAGTGGTTGAAGAAGGCATGGGCTTGCCCCTTGGGATCCCGTACCAGGATCAGGCTTTCTCTGAGCACCTGCACCTGCAAAAAGTCTCCGGGTTGGGCCAGATCGGCACTGCGCCCCACGCAGAACCACTGCCGATAAAAAATCCGCTCAATCTCCGCCTCAAAGCGGCTGGAGGAGACGTAGTAGTGGCCCGGCAGGGTGCGGGCGCCCGGTTGAACCGTAGCGGGATAGAAAGCGGTCATGGGGCAAAGCAGCGATAAGAAAAACTGCTGTGGGACTCCAGAGGCTTTGCTATCCAAGCTAACGCAGGGATCCCATCCGGCATCTATTCCAAGCAGATCCAAGGCATTTTTAAGGCATTTTTGAAGCATTCCCCCCAAGCACGCCGTGCTGCTCGCGCAAATACCCCAGTCTCCTACCCACAAGGGGAGAGGGGGGCATAAGAACTCCGTCCTGCTGACGCAAATGGCTTCTTTCCGCTAGGGGGGCGTAGCGCTGTAGCCCAAGTCGCGCAGAAGGTGCTCAGAGCGCCGCCAGTGGGGCCGCACCTTGACAAACAGCTCCAGGTACACCTTGCCCAGGATCAGCTTTTGAATCTGCAGGCGGGCTGCCTGGCCGATCCGCTTGAGCCTTTCCCCCCCTTTGCCGATGAGGATCCCCTTTTGCGAGTCCCGCTCTACATAGAGGGTGGCCAAGATGCGGGTGACGTTGGGGGTTTCTTCCACCTGGTCGATGGTCACGGCCACGGAATGGGGCACTTCCTCGCGGGTCTGCAGCAGCACCTGTTCTCGGATCAGCTCCGCCATGATGAACCGCTCCGGCTGATCCGTCACCAGATCCGGCGGGTAGTAGTAGGGGCCGGTGGGCAGCAGATCGATGGTGGCTTGGATCAGGGGTGTCAAACTGCTGGGATCCAAGGCAGACACCCAAACGACAGGAGCGCCGGGGCGCAGGGCTTGGTAGCTCTCTTGGTGAGCTTGGCGCACGGCAGCATCCCGAGGAAGCAGATCCGCTTTGTTGCAGACGATCAGGCAGGGGGAAGCAGCAGGGATCCGCTCGGCAATAAAAGCATCCCCGCGTCCTGCCGGCACCGATCCATCCACCACGAAGAGGATCACGTCCACAGCGGCAATGGCTGCCTGGGCGTTGTGTACCAAGATTTCCCCCAGGCGGTGGTGGGGTTTGTGGATGCCAGGGGTATCCACCCAGATGATCTGGGCTTGGGGTAGGGAGAGGATCCCCTGCAGGCGGTTGCGGGTGGTCTGGGCCACGGGAGAAGTGATGGCGACCTTTTGTCCCACCAGGGCATTGAGCAGGGTGGATTTGCCCACATTGGGCCGCCCGATCAGCGCTGCAAATCCCGACTTGAACCCCGGCGGGGCAACCGGGATCGCAGACAGTTCCCCACTGCTGACACGACCGGGCGCCGATTCCCCTTCTGCTGCAGCAGCGGAGGACTCTGTCCCGCCGTCGCCAATGGATCCCTGTCCCTCAGGGGAGGGATCCCTCCCGTCTAAAGGAGAATGGGGATGTCCGGCGCTCTGCTCTCGTAGCTCTTGTGACATACTCCCATCGCTGACCCTACGGGTACAGCGTGGGCTTCTCGCTTCATCGGGGAGCCTACGCAAGAACCCTCCACGAGCAGACACGGAATGCCCTACCGCGTAGTTGCACCAGATTCCGGCAAAAGCCGTTTTGTGCAACTACTCCCATCATACACCATGTGGGGGTATCTGTATCCCGACACTGACTCTACGAGTACAGTGCGGGGCTTAGCTACCCCCACACCCCGACAAGCTAAAGGCTCTGTCCCGCTGTCGCGAACGGCCATAACTTTCACCCAACCTCTAGCGGATAGAGTAGGCTGCTGAGGCGGCAGGCAACTGCAAGGATAGGGATCCCAGCGGGGCCAAGGTGGTGCCGGGGTAGTAGAAAGCGAGGATTTGTGCCGCGTTAAACCCCTGCCGAGCCAGGGTATAGGAGCCATACTGGCTCAGGCCCACCCCATGGCCAAAGCCGCCACCGATGAAGCGATAGCCTGCCAATCGCTCCCCTTGTTTCAGAGGCTCTATCCGAAACAGGGTGCTGTACAGGCGAGGAAAAGCCAAGCGTACCTGATCCTTGCGCAAAAGAATCGAGCGGATCCCTTCTGCCGTCTGCAAGTCCAATTGCATCACCTGCACCCGGCCACTGGCGGAGCGCTCCAGGATCTGCATCCCCGCGATGCTGCTCCAGGTGGGCATCGGGATCCCTAGGTAGTCTTGGCCGGCCCGCAACTGGGTGTTCAGCTCCTCCAAAGATAGGGAGAACTCCCAGCGGAATAGGCGGGATACTCCTGCTTCGTTGAAGCCCTCTCGCTGGGCCAAAAACGCCTGGAAGCTGCTCTCCTGCCGCAAATCCAGGGGCTTACCCGGTTGATGGCGCTCCTCGCCCTGCGGAGCACGATGGGCAATATCCGCTTGCGGGCGTAGGTAGGGGCGCGGATCCCCGTCCCAAACATCTTCAAAGGCCGCCGAGATGCCGCCATTGGTAGAGGAATAGACAGCATCCACCAGCTCGCCATTGTAGGTGAGCACCAGGCCACTGGTTTGGCGAATGGCCTCGTCAGCCCGCGGGTGGGTTCCGGTCAATCCCTTGTAAACCTGGCAGTGGGTATTGGCGCAGAGCTGATAATCGTCAACCTGAAAGCGGTGGAGGTTCTTGAGGGCGTAGGTGCGCGCCAAAATCGCCTGGGCAGCCATGGCGGCAAAGGGAGCCCCTGGCCCCACCTCGTGGGGAACTACCCCCCGCAAATAGGTTTCCAGAGGCACGGCATTGACCACAGTGTAGCTGCCGTAGGCATTGGGCTGAAAGGTGATGGATCCGGCATAGTAGTGGTCGTTTACCCGTAGATAGCCGGCATCGGAGGTCACCCTGAGGCGGGTGCGGTGGTAGCGAAAGTGTTCATGAACCCAGCTTAGCTCCGCCCGTTCGCGTCGCTCCTGCACCTCGAGCCGCACATGGGGGATCCCTTCCTTCTGGGCATACTGCTGAATCTGGATCAGTTGTTGCGGGGTGTAGGCGCGGTTGGCCCACACCTGCCATTCTTGCGGCTGGGCGATCTCGGTGCTGATGCCCAGAGACTGCCAATGGTTGGCGTTGGCCTCGGCACTCTCAAAACTTTTGTGGCTGCTGAGGATTAGACGGTATACGGTTTCCGGGGTGGTCAGGGCGCGATTGACAATGCCGATGCTGACCCGAGGCGTTCGCTGGGTCTGGGTGCTGCCGTCTGCTTGAGGGAATTCCAGGGTGAGAAGGGATCCCGTCGGCGCCGCCAGCTCCACTTGATCCGTCTCAGAACGGCCAAAGCGTTGCACAATGCCTATGTGCAGGATTGGGTTTTCGGGGGTGGCCGCCGTGGCCAAGGTCTCTTCACGAACTCCGGTTGCGTCGGCGGCATGGAGCGCCAAGGCCGTCAGCAACAGGCCCAAGCCGGAAATGAGGGTGCTCTGTTTGCGCCAGCGGGACGGAGCCCCTAAAAACCGACGGGGTTTGGCAGTGAGAGCCTGACAACTGGCCATGGCCGCTTTATCCTAAAACACACCCTGTCGATTTTACCCCCATCTTTTTTGGCCTACCTGCAGTGGTCGCGTTAGCGGTGCGGAGCACCATGGATGCTTTTCCTCGCCTGTCTGTTCCCGACGACGGGTTCCCAATCGCCACGGCGGGACGCCGCCCCTCTTTGCACAAGGGATCCGGCTGGAGGCTGGGCTGGGATCCCACCCGTTCCCCTTTTGTTGCCCTGGTGGGGGGAGAAACCTGGGCGCTGGAGCTCACTCAGGAGGAGTGGCAAGCGTTTGTGCAGGGGGTGCAGCGCCTGCAGCAGGATATGGAGGCCATCGCCTCCCAACTGATGGCGGAGGAGAGCATTACGCTGGAGCAGACTTTCCCTGCTTTGACGTTGATTGCCAGCGGCAGCGCCACCGCCTGGGGCCTCTACGTGCAATTGCATCAAGGCCGGCGCGGAGAAGGTTTTTGGCCTGCTGATGTTGTCCCTGAGCTGTGCCAGGCCCTCGCCCAATGCTTTCAGGAAGCTCTCTAGCCCCCTGAAGCCTGCAGTCTGGATCCCTGCCCAGGGTTTTTGGGGCGAAGCTACAACCCCTTGATTCCCTTCAGCGCCTGAGAGAACCGATGGATCTGCACCATCTGCACACTTACATTCGTCCCCAACAGCTTGAGGACTTGACCGCCTGGGATCCCGGCTGGAACTGGCTGGCCGGGGGGACTTGGCTCTTCTCCCAGCCGCAACCCCACCTGCGGGGACTGGTCGATTTGCATCCTCTGGACTGGAACGAGCTGGAAATCAGTGCAGAAGGGTTAAAACTGGGGGCAACCTGTACCTTCCAGCAACTGTTGCAATACGATTGGCCACCCCATTGGCCAGGGATCCGCGCCCTGTGCGAGGGAATGGCGTCTTTGGCCTCTTTTAAGGTGGCCCACTTGGCAACGATAGGGGGAAATCTCTGCCTGGCCCTGAGTGTCGGTGTCGTAGCACCCGTGTTGATCGCCCTTGAGGCCACCTACACGCTGATCGATCTGCAGGGATCCCTGCGCCACATCCCCGCTCAGGACTTTCAAACCGGCCCCCAACAAACTCTGCTGCAGCCGGGGGAAGCCTTGCGATCCATCTGGATCCCGGCCCAACGGCTGCGCGGCCCCAGCACCTTTCAGCGGCTCGGCATCACCCAAACGGATCCCGCCTTGGTGATCGTCGCTGGATCCCGCGATCCCGACTCAGGCGATTATCGCTTCGGGCTCAATGCCGCCCTTTCACCCCCACAACTGGTGCGGCTGGGATCCCGGCCCAATCCAGAACACCTTCCCCAACTTTTGGCAGAGCAAGCCCACGGCTGGATCGCGGATTTTCGGGCCAGCGCCCTTTACCGCCAACGCATGAGTGAGGTATTGATTCGCCGCTGTATAGACATCTTGGGCTAATCGGGGTATTGCCCCATCCCAACAGGGGGCTGAGAACGACGTACTCATCCTGCCAAAGCTCCCGCCGCTCTGAAAGTAAAGGTTTTAGGCGTGGGTCAGTGCCCCAGTTTGAATCGAAATGACCATAAGTCTGACATTCCCGTCCATAGGATTGAGATAGCCACAGGCAAAAATTCATCTGTTGCTGTTCCAAAAATGGGTAACACATAAAAGTTTGGGGCAGTAGCAACTGGCAGTGTCACCCCATAGACAGCCGCGAAAACAGTTCACAGTGAACTCAGATTTATCTGGCCTTAAAACTTGAAGCCAGTTTACAAAAAATTTACCTACAGTTGATATCCAGTGGGGTTTTGGATTCAGGAGTTCGCGTGATTTGACAGGGAAAGTTTTGGATCCGCAAAGGGTAACCTGAAACCAAGGAAAGGCTGGAATACTGGGGCAAGCTCCTTTGGGTTTAGCTAAGTGCCTGATTTCTCCCGAAGCGGGACTGGAACTGCTATGAGTCGGTTTTCCCCTCATGAAGTGTATCTCCGGAGAATCCTCTTTCGTCTGGCCACTGCGGCTCCTCGTGGCATGACATTGATCGAGTTGCTGGTGGTCATCGTGATTGTCGGTACTCTCTGCGCGGTGGCCATTCCCAACCTGCTCAACCACATTCGCCGCTCCAGAGTTGCTGAAGCCCAAACAGCTTTGGCGACCATTGGCCGTGCTTCGGAAATCTTCCGCATGGACTTTACGGTTTATCCCTCCGGCTACGCCGATATTGAATTCGGAGGGATCCACGGGGATCGTTATCTGCAAGATCCCTGGCAAGCCTACAACTACCGTCTTCCCGAAGTTGTTCCTCCCACACCTGGCCCAAGCGGCATTCGTTGGATGACGGAGTCTCACACCTACACAGCTGCTGGTGGGAATCCCCTGCGCTGTGACATCGGCCTCGGGGATCGCCAGCAAGAGGTTCTGGTCTCTGGCTACGACCTGCACAACTCCTGCAACCTTTATCATTGACTTGCCTGGGCGAGATTTGGCGGCTTGAGGAGACGGGACTGGGCGGACTTGAACCGCCGACCTAGCGCTTAGGAGGCGCTTGCTCTATCCATCTGAGCTACAGCCCCTTGTCGAACATCCTACTGCTCTTAGCCCCCATCTCAGATTACAGCCCTTTTGCAGATGAGGTGATACCCGACCAGTTCTCATCATGACCCAACTGGGTCTGGCGTTATCGGTTGTGTTGTTGACATTGACCTGCTAGACATCTTCTGTGATGCTAAGAGGTGTTAAGCTAAGGACTTGGATCCCAAACCGAGGTCAGCCCTATGGAATCCCTTTCTGATCCCTTCGTCAATCCCCCCATTTACTCTGCCATCGCCTTATTCAGCTTTTTTGCTGTTATCTTTGGCATCATTTTCAAGGACAATTTGGAATACCAGGTGGCCCTTTGGCAGCTCAACCGGGATAGCCAAGCGCAAATTCGCTACCGCACTCCTGGGGTGATCCTCACCTACAGTCTCTGCTGCCTGTTTACCTCTGGGTTTGTGGCCGCGTGTCTGAACGTGTTTGGCCTGTCTATGGCCTTGGCCGCCTGCGTCGGTGGGATCCTAGTGTTGAGCACGGCAGGCTTGGTGTGGTGGCAGTTGGGATCCCTGATGGCTCTGTTGGCTGCCGGTGGATCCCAGGCCATCGATATTGACTCTTACGGAGCAGGGGCCATTTTGGATTCTGAGGCGGCAGCACCCCCCGAGGGAGAATAGGATCTTGGAGTAGTCTTACCCCATGCCCTGGTCTAGCTGGATCAGCTGGATCCAGAAGAGCGTGCCTACAGAGTAGAGAAAGCTTAAGAAGTTTCTGGCCAACTTGTTAAAACGAGAGAACAAGTGCCAGCTCAGCTTTTGAAAAACGCCTCTTTCTGTAAAAAATTACAAATCATAGTCATTCCAAACTAGGTTGTGTTGATCTTTCATTTGAGCCAAAAGAGAGCACTGACGAGATAGAGAAAACTCAAGAAGTTCCTGGCCAATTTGTCAAAACGA
>NZ_JBSSCZ010000040.1:0-13832 GCF_054060215.1 Thermostichus sp. OS-CIW-30
ATCTCCAAAGCTATTGTCTCTAGGGCAAAGACCACAAACAGCGCTATCGCTCTGGAAGACCTGACAGGGATCCGGGAAAGGGTCAATCAACAGCCACGCAGCAAAACCGAAAGGCGCAGAACCAACAGTTGGGCGTTCTACCAACTACGTCAATTTCTGGAGTACAAGGCGAGGGTTGCAGGGGTTTCTCTGATTCTTGTGCCGCCCGCCTACACGTCGCAGACCTGCCACCGGTGTTTGCACATTCATCCCGACCCTGCGCAATCCTACCGCAGTGGTAAGTCGTTCAAGTGTGGGCACTGTGGATGGGAAGGGGATGCGGACTTGAATGGTGCAAACGTAATTGCGCTCTTGGGGGCTGCCGTAAACCAGCCTGGAGGTCCGGGCTTGTTTTGTTCTCTGGTAGAGCAGAGCAGGCTCAGGGCTACTGAAAGCCCGCTCCGTACCGCTTAGCGGTCGGAGCCGGGTAGTTTACCTCTACACCCCTCGGAAAGAAGCGCTATCATAGAAGTCCGTCGAATAAACTCCCTTCGTAAAACCTCGCGAGGCAGATCGGATGGATTGGGTAGAAAAGGTGCTGGAAAAGATCCGGGAATGGGTGGAACGTGTGATCGACACCCTGCTGGGGAACCCCCAGCCTCAACCTGCTCCCATTCCGGTAGAAGATGGATCCCATCGTCGTCGTTAATCCGACTGCCATTGCCCCCGGCGGCGAGCCTCTCAGCCTCTTGGTACTGCATGGCCCCAACCTCAACCTGCTGGGGGTGCGAGAGGTGGGCATCTACGGCTCAGTATCCCTAGAGCAGATCGATCAGGCTCTGCATCGGCAGGCAGAAATGCTAGGGGCGAAGCTGGAGATTCTCCAGTCCAACCATGAGGGGGTGCTCATCGATGCCATTCACCGTGCCCGCCAGCAGCATGTCGGCATTCTGATCAACCCTGGGGCCTATACCCACACCAGCATTGCTCTCCGAGATGCCATTGCAGCCGTAGGATTGCCCACTGTGGAAGTCCACCTAAGCAACATCCATCGCCGCGAGCCCTTCCGCCAGCACTCCTACATCGCCGCCGTAGCGGTTGGGCAAATCAGTGGTTTTGGGGCGCAAAGCTACCTGTTGGGGCTACAGGCTCTGGTGCAACACCTGCGCCTGCAATCTGTGTAGGTGCCCTCAGCTCTCCAGGAACTCCTGCACGGCTGTGCGAATAAAAGCTTCATCCTCGGGGTTTTGATGAGGATTACCGGCCCGGTGCCCCCAAATGGAGGGGATGATCTTGTAAACCGCGTTCGGGATCCATTCTGCCTCAGCCCGACAATCTTCTGGGGTGAAATACAAATCCGTCTGGGCGGGCATCACCAATGTTTGGGCCTGAATTGCCCTCAAAGCAGCCCGATAATCTCCCCGGTGAATGGGGTTGTCGCTGATATCGCAGCGGATCCAAGTTTCGATCATCGATAGCAGATTCTGGGGATCCCGGCGGCGGTAATTGGCCTCCCAGCCTCGCTCTAGATAATCTTCGAGAGAGGCATACCCCAAGGATTCATAGCATTTTTGGTTGAAAAAAGGTTGGGAAACAGCCCAACTGGCGTAGATGTGGGCAAAAGCTCGCAGACCCCGCTCTGGGACACCCGTAAATCGACGACCGTTCCAGGCGGGATCGGCAGTTAGGGCTGAGCGCAAACTCTCCAGAAAAACCCGATTGTGAACTGTGGTCTTGGCGGTGCCACAGAGGGCTACGATCCGTTCCACCCGCTCAGGAAACAGGGATCCCCAGTGATAGGCTTGCTGAGCCCCCATCGACCAGCCGTAGATCAGGCGGATGCGTTCGATCCCAAAGTGTTGGCGAATCAGGCTCTCCTGCAGGCGCACATTGTCCCAGTGGCTAAACCAGAAGCCATCTTCCCGCAAGCCACAGGCTGGATCGTTGCTGGGGGAAGTGGAAAGGCCATTGCCCAGCATATTGGGAATGAGGATAAACCACCGCTGCGGGTTGAGGATGCCGTCGGGACGGATCAGCCACTCCAGGTCGGGATGCTGAGCCCCATAGGAGGTGGGGTAGAGGATCAGGTTGTCTTTTCGGGGGGAAAGAGTCCCGTAGGTGGCGTAGGCGAGCGTGATTTGGGGCAGTTGGATCCCGCACTGTAGCTGAAAATCGTTCAGGCTCCAGGTGTAGTGAGTCATGCCTGAAATTGTTCAATCACCTGACGATGAACCCGCACATACCCCTGCCCTAGATGAGCCAGATGGGGCTTGAGGTATTGATGGGCATCGGCCAAAGCATGAAATGGAATGGAGGGGTAAAGGTGATGCTCAGCATGGTAAGGCATATTCCACATCAAAAAGCGGATTGGCCAAAGGGTAAGGGTGGTACGGGTATTGGAGAAGGGATCCTCGGTTTGGCTACAGCCTGTGTGCTCTGCCAGCAAAATGAAGCGCAAGATCGGCTGCCCTACCGCCAAAGGCAACAGCCACAGCCACACTATCCAGGGATCCCCCAGCAGAAGGGAGAGCAAGCTCCCAAGGCCGTAGATCCCTAGCTGCAACCGCACCGAACGAATGACCTCTTGGCGGGCCGATTCAGGAATGTAGGGATAGCCTTGCAACTGGCCGCTGGCTATGCGGATGTAGGTCTTCACCTTGCCGATCCACCAAGTCAAGCCGCTCAGCTCGAGCAAATACTCCGGCCAGCTCTGGGGTTTGGGATCCTCCAGCTCCGGATCCTTGCCCGGAATCTGGGTATAGCGGTGGTGCCATTTGTGGTATCGGCGATAAAAAGTGCTGTTGTAAAATGAGAGCAAGCCCGCCACCCAGGCCACCCCGTCATTCAGTTTTGGGCTGGCAAAAGCGGTGCGGTGTACACATTCGTGCAAAGCAGCAAACATCGTCGCCAAACTGGCCCCGTAAACCACCAGCGCCGGCAGGGCAATCCAGCCATTGACACCTTTCTGGGTCACCCACAGGCTGCCACTCACCGCCATCACCGCCAAATGTCCCAAAAGCTGCCGGAGCCCGGCTGAATTGGAGCGGACATTCAGTTGTCTGAGGCGCTCGCTCGGGATCAACCGTTGCGGATCCGGCAAAATCGGTGTTGTCTCGACAGCCATGGCCTGTTCTTGTGAGCTACGAGAATGGATAGAAGTTATCCAATATCAAACCGAGGCCAGACCTTTCCGCCTGTGTCCAAGACAACAAAACCCTGGACCAAACTCCTAACCATGACTGCGGGGATCCGGCTGATTGGGGAGGATAGGCCCGCTCCGCTCCAGCCCAGACACTGGCCCGGCATTGGTCAACTGCAGGGGCTGTCCAGTTGCCAGAGCCAACACATTGGCTCGCAGAATCGACGGCGGCTGTTCGCCAATCGCCGATCCCAGCACTTCTCCCTGCCGATCCAAAAACAGAAAATGAGGGATGCCGTTCACCCGGTAGCGGCTCAGCTCCGGCAGCCACTTGGGATTATCCACATTGAGCATGACAAAGTTGACTTGATCGGCAAATTCCTGTTTCAGGCTGGCCAGGAGGGGTGCCATGGCACGACAGGTGCTGCACCAATCGGCATAAAACTCCACCAAAGAAGGTTTGCCATTGGCCTGAGCTTGCTCCCAAGGTATGGCCTCTTGGGCTAGAGCCTCTAAGTTGCTGCCCGCCTGACGCCCTTGGTTAGCCAAAAACAGTCCTGCTGCCAAGAGCACAGCTACTGCGGCAATCAACCCGTTGCGCAACCGTTTTGCCCAGTCTTTCTTCATCCTTCCTCACCTTGCTAGGCGCTGGATCTGACCTCAGCCCTCGCCTTCACTGTTTTAGCATCCCACCCTGTCCCACCGGTTCCGGCCAGAACCGGGTCTATGCCATCCCACGATCTTGGGCCGGGATCCCGGCTGGAGAAGAGGGCCAGGTGAGCGATAATGGGTGCGGCGTTTGCACCGATGGCTCAGCGATGCGCATCTCCTTGAAGTGGCTGCGAGAACTGGTGGATTTCCAACTTTCACCCGAAGAACTGGGAGAGGCCCTCACCCTGGCGGGGTTTGAAGTGGAAGAGATCGAAGACCGCCGCACTTGGGCAGATGGGGTGGTTTTGGGCAGGATCCTGGCTGCCGAGCCTCACCCCAACGCCGACAAGCTGCAGGTTTGCCAGGTGGACTTGGGATCCGATCGGCCTGCCACCATTGTCTGTGGAGCTGCCAACGCCCGCGCCGGGATCCTGGTAGCAGTGGCCACGCCCGGCACCCATTTGCCCGCCCTCTCCCTCACCATTGCCAAAGCCGACAAGCGGGGGGTGATCTCGGAGGGCATGATCTGCTCTCTGGCAGAGCTGGGGCTGGAGAAATCTTCCGAAGGGATCCACGAATTCCCGCCCGACTTGGATCTGGAGGTTCATCCGCTTGGCTCTGATGTGCGCCCCCTTCTAGGCTTGGACGATGTGGTGCTGGATCTCACTTCCACCGCCAACCGGGCCGATGCCCTGAGCATGGTGGGGATCGCCCGCGAAGTGGCTGCCCTCACCCGCAACCCGCTGCGCCTGCCCCCCGTCAAGCCTCTTCAGGCCAAGCCCATCCCCAACTTTCAGTTGCGCATTGCCGACGCCAAAGCCTGCCCCGCCTACAGTGGCGTGTTGATCGAAGGGGTGAAAGTCGGCCCTTCCCCCGACTGGCTAAAACACCGACTGGCCGCTGCCGGCATGCGCTCCATCAACAATGTAGTGGATATTACCAATCTGATCCTGCTGGAATGGGGCCAGCCTTTGCACGCCTTCGACTGGGAGCGCCTGCTCCAGGTCATGGGCAAGAAGAAACCCACCATCGAGGTGCGCTTTGCCCAGCCGGGAGAAACCTTAAAGACCTTGGACGGCCAAACCCGCACCTTGCAAGCCGACAGTCATCTCATTGTGGCCGGCAGCCAACCGGTAGCTCTGGCCGGGGTCATGGGAGGGGAAGAAACCGAGGTCGGCTCGACCACCACTCGCATTTTCTTGGAAGCAGCCCTATTCGATCCAGTGGTGACGCGGCGCTCGGCCCGGTCTCAAGGTCTGCGCACCGAGGCTTCCACCCGCTATGAGCGAGGGGTTAACTTTGCCACCCTCGATCAGGCCCGGGATCGGGCGGTGCAGTTGATCCTGGAACTGGCAGGGGGAGCAGTGGCCGGCCTCACCACCTTTGACCAGCGGCCCCCCCTGGAACGCACCCTGAAATTGCGGCTGTCGCGGCTGATCGATGTGTTGGGGGACGAGGTGCAGGCGGCGGATGTGGAGGAGATCCTATCTGCCTTGGGCTTTCAGCTCTCCCGTTGCGAAGGGGCCAATTCCCAGAGTGCCCTCTCCCCCGCTACCGAGACGGCAACCGTGGCCAGCTGCGTTTGGCAGGTCGTCGTTCCCCCCTATCGCCTGCGGGACATTGAGCGGGAGATCGACCTCATCGAGGAGTTTGCCCGTCTCTACGGCTATGACCGCTTCTCGGAAACCCTACCCACCGAGCCGCAGGTGGGATCCCTTTCGGCGCGGGAAACGTTCACCCGCCAGATCCGAGAAGTGCTGCGCGGCATTGGCCTGACAGAGGTATATCACATCTCCCTCTGCCCAGCGGAGGAGGATGGATCCCTGGTGAGGATTGCCAATCCACTTTCGCCTGAATATTCAGCCGTGCGCAATGCGCTACTTCCCGGCCTGGTGGAGGCCTTCCGCTTCAACTGGGATCAAGGCAACGGCCCGCTCCAAGCCTTTGAAATTGGCCGTGTTTTTGCCCATGCCCTTCCCCCCAACCCCCACCCTTACCGGGAAGCTGAGCATATCGGCGGTATCTTGGGCGGGGATCCCAATCCCCACGATTGGCAGCACCGCAACCGACCCATGGACTGGTTCGAGGCCAAGGGGCTGCTGGTCTCCGCTCTGGAGCGGCTGGGATTTGGCCCGGAGTTTCGTCTGGATCCCCCTGAAGAGCAATCGTCCCTGCTTCACCCCGGTCGCCAGGCCAGTTTGTGGATTGAGGGATCCCGCATCGGTTTGTTCGGGCAACTGCACCCCCGCCTCTGTCAGGAAAAGGGGCTGCCAGATCAGGTCTATGGGTTTGAGCTGCAGTTGGATCCCTTGCTGGAAAGCCTGGAGAGACGGGGCATTGTGCAATTTGTCCCCTTTTCGCCCTTTCCTGCTGCCGATCGGGATATCGCCTTCTTTGCGCCACTCGACCTTGCCGTTGGTGAGATCGAGAAGGTTATCCGTCGAGCGGGCGGAGAACTTCTCCAATCGGTGCAGCTTTTCGACGAGTACCGGGGCCAAGGAGTACCTGCAGGGCAGCGCAGCCTTGCCTTCCGCCTAGTGTACCGCGCTCCCGATCGCACCCTCACGGATGCGGAGGTAGAAGCTCTGCAAAACCAGGTGAGGGCGCAGTTGGCAACACAATTTCCGGTGACCTTGCGCAGCTAGCCGACCCCTCTGTAGCTACTATAACATCCTCCCGGCGCTCGTCCTGTGGACAGGGCGCGGGCTACCCTTCCCGTCAGCAGGACGGAGTCCTTACCTCGCAGTTGGGCATTCCTGCCCCACGCCACTTGCCTGGGTCTACAACCCCCGACAAAACGACTGGACAGGTGGTTCCCCTTCCCCAGCCTCCCTGGCTACTGCCAGCTTGCAAAACAAGTCTAATCCACAGGGAACGGTGCATCGGCAGGCAGGATGGACTCCTGCACCCAGGAACCCCTGTCCACCGGACAAGAGCAAGAGGCATCTGGATCAATCCGGTACTTGTAGGTTACCGCCAGCATAAGTAGGTTTTACTACAGATTTCGCTCAACAGATTTCGCTCAGAGGTATGGCGGGGATCCCTGTATCCCGGTGCTTACCCTGCGGGTAGAGTGCAGGACTGATTGCCCCTGCACCCCGTTAGCTACACCGCCAGGAAGCCCCGCCCTCTATTAGGGGCTAGTGACTAGTGACTAGTGGCTAGCCACTATCCAGGGTGAGAGTCGGGATGAAAGGCGGGGACATGATGTTTTGTCCTTGACTGGTGCCATAAACATAAAAAGTAGCGGGGTTTTATACACTGCCGCTATAAACATCAAGTACAGGGTGGTGGGGCATCCCGTCCTTTTCGCGCTAGCAGCGCGGAGCGCTAACCGGAGTCACTGTTCGCGTCAGCGGGACGGAGTCCTTGAAGCCCGCACTCTCTCGCTTTAGCGGCGCGGAGCGCTTTGCATCAGCATGAGTGCGGGAGTATGTCACTTAAACCAGAAGCAGATCTCAGCTTTTGCCCAGCTTCAGCATCTGATCCACCACCCCTAGGGTTTCTTCGTAGAGGTAGTCGGGGCCAAGCCGCTGCAACTCGGCAGCCAGCAGGGTGTCGAGGGAATCCTGCTCCAGGGGAGCCACCTGGCGAACCACACATCTCTGAGCACCCCCCATGGCTTCCATGCGCATACACCCTGTGATTTCGGAGCACAGCACAGTACAGGCGTCGGCTTCTTGGTTGCTGGAGGTGAGGCGCAGCCCGATGAGATCCCCCGGCTGGCTGATTTCCGAGGCCAAGGGCACAGCCGCCAGTTCTGCCATCACCTCGCCGCCCCTTTGGGTTTGCAAGCGGATACGGTCGATCTGGTAATCGTGCTCCTGAGCCTGAACCCGCTCTGTGGGAGTCCATCCCAGGCGACCGGCCAGCCAGCCCAGGAAAAGGAACGCCTGGCAGGGATTGCCGGCTTTGTAGTCGAGGTTCACGCGATCTACGAGGTAGAGGGACTCCCGCCGGTCGGGAGGGTCAAAGGCTTGGGCGGTGAGTTCCTGCCAAGGCAGCAGCCGCCGCCAGTTGAGATCCCCACAGTGGCGCCCCTCACCCACCAAGAGGTGGATTTCCTGCAGATCTTCTTCTGGATTGACAAAGCCCCGTGAATCGACGATGACCCGGTTGCTCAGAGCCACCAATTTTTGAAACAGCAAGCTGTTCAAATCCAGATCCCCTTGCCACCACAAAAAGGTGGGCAAGTTGGGGATCAGCAGCGAGGCAACGGTGCTGCAGGCCCGCACAAAGGCCGATTCGGGCGCTTTCAGGGTGATGTATTCGCAACAGACCAACGAGCTGCGCTGCTCGCGGGTCACCGGACAGTAGGCGGCCACCTGGGCCTCGATGGCATCGTCTGGGGATCCCTCTCGTTTGGCGCGCAGGTCAATGACGCGACAGGGGTTTTGGGTGGCGATGGCCTCGACGGTGGGAGAAGGTAGCAACAGCGCATCGTCCAGAGATTCGTACACCACCAGGGTAAAGGTGGCAGCGCGGGCGGCAACGCTCTCTCCTTTGGAAGACCAGATCTTGTTCAGCTCCTGCTCAATATCTTCGATGGAGACATCTTTCGGGGTTTGTAGGGGCAGGACGGCAGCAGATTGATCCATAGTCTCCTCCTGGAGTGGACTCTTGCTCGATTCTAGGCAGGCGGGCCGGCTGGCTGGGAAGGGCTTAAGGCCAGGTACAGATTGGCCAACTCAAGCCTGCGCTCCACACCCAATCCAGGAAATCAGAGGATCAAGCGGGCTGGGGCTGGATGCTCAGCTCCAGGGGGCGGGCGGGATCCCCTGTCAACAGGACTCCGCGGCCATTGGCGTGTAGGTGCCGCACAATCCAGTACAGGGTTTCTATGCGCTCCGGGCAGCCCAGTTTCTCTGCCAGTTGGGGCAAAGTCAGGGATCCCTGCTGCTCCTGCACCGTCTCTAGCAATCGCCGTTGCAGCTCCAAGACAGCGCTGGCGGCTTTCTTGCCTGCTTCCACCCCCGGTTGATGGTAAGCGTTGATCTGGATTAGGGAGGCGTAGAGGCCCACGGCTCGTTCGTAGAGGGCAATCAAGGCCCCCACCGAGCGGGCATCTACCCGTGGCAGCGTCACGGTAATGGAGTCGCGACCGTTTTCGTAGAGAGCCTGGCGGGTGCCCTGCAGCAGGCCGTTCAGGTAGTCGCCACTGGTCACCTGCGGCTCCACGAAGGGGGAAGGGATCCCAGGCTCCCGATCCTGAAGCACCTCGATGAAGGTGACAAAGAAGTTGTTCAAGCCATCCCGCAACTGCTGGACGTAGGCATGTTGGTCGGTGGTGCCCTTGTTGCCGTAAACGGCGATGCCCTGCTCCACACGGTTGCCGTTTAGATCATGGGATTTGCCCAGGGATTCCATCACCAACTGTTGTAAGTAACGGCTAAACAGCAGCAGGCGATCCTTGTAGGGCAAAACCACCATGTCCTTGCGCCCTTGCCCTTGACCGACGATGTACCAGGCCATGGCCAGCAGAGCGGCGGGATTGCGCTCCAGGTGGGGCAGGCGGGTGGCCTCATCCATGGTGGCTGCCCCGGCCAGCAAAGCCCGGATATCAATGCCCTGCAACGCTGCCGGCAACAGGCCCACCGGGGACGTTTCGGAGGTGCGCCCCCCCACCCAGTCGAAGATGGGGAAGACCTCCAACCACCCCTCCTGCCGCGCCTGCTGCTCCAATTGGCTGCCGGGGCCGGTGATGGCCACCGCATGGGCAGAAAAAGGGATCCCGGCTTTTTGGTAGGCCAGCTTCACCTCCACCAAGCCATTGCGGGGCTCTGGGGTGCCGCCGGATTTGGAGGTGGTGATCACCAGGGTTTGCCCCAGTTGGTCTGCCAGCCGCCCCAGCACCCGGTCAAACCCGTCGGGATCCGTGTTGTCGATGAAGTGGATGTTCAGGGGGGGGTGCAGCGGAGCCAGGGCCTCCGCCACAAATTGCGGCCCCAGAGCTGAGCCGCCAATGCCGATGCAGAGCAGCTCGGTGAACCGTCCCCCCCCGCTGGCCGGGATGGTTCCGCGATGGATCTTTTCGGCAAAGGTTTCCACTCGCTCAATGGAATCCTGAATGGCCTGCCGGATTTCAGGGGTGGGAGCCAGCTCGGGCGCCCGCAGCCAATAGTGGCCCACCTGGCGGCCTTCGTCGGGGTTGGCAATGGCTCCTGCCTCCAAAGCCTGCATATCGGCAAAAGCCTGGGCAAAGCGAGGCCGTAGCGCTTCCACCTGAGGGGGAGTGAAACGGATGCGGCTGATATCGACGAAAATCTCCAGGCCGGGATGGTAGTAAAGCCAATCGCAGTAGCGCTGCCAGAGTTGGAGGCTGTCCATGGGATCCCTTTTGCCGAAATCCCTAACCAGCTTACCAAACTCTTTCTTACTCCCAGCCGAGGGTTGTGCGCTCCAGCCAGGACTGATCCAAACTGATGAGTGCCTCTTTGACCCCCACACCGGTCTCAGGGTGACGCCAGTCGGGAGCGATCTCCCCCAAGGGAGCTAAGACAAAAGCACGTTCCATCATGCGGGGGTGGGGCAACGTCAGCTCAGGGCTGTTCAGGATGCGGCTGCCCATGGCCAGCAGATCCAAATCCAGGGTTCTGGCCTCCCAGCGGATGCGCCGCACCCGTCCTGCCTCCTGCTCGATGGCCAGCAGCGCCCCGAGCAACTCCAGGGGAGACCGGTAGGGGGGAAAGGGATCCAACGCCACCACTGCGTTAAGGTAGTCAGGCTGTCCGGGTGGCCCCCCTTGGGCTGGGCTGCGGTAGAGACTGGAACGGGCCGCCACCTCTCCCAGCTGGGGCAGCTTCTGCACAGCCAGGCGCAACTGCTGCAGCGGATCCCCCAAGTTGCTTCCCAGGGCAATGTAGGCCAGGTCGGGATTCATACAGATCGGCGACGGTCGATCTCTACGTAAACATCATCGAACAGCCCCGGCAGGGGAGCTTGGGGCTTGTGAACCCGCACGGTCAGGGCCTCCAGCTGGGGATAGCTCTGCCACAGCCGCTCTGCAATCTGGTCTGCCAAGGTCTCGATCAAGCGGCGGCGCTGGCCGGTCACCTCTTGCCGCACCATCTCATACACTTGGGCATAGTCCACTGTGCCAGAGAGGTCATCCTGGATCTGGGCCAGGGAAAGCTGCATCTCCACATCCACCACAAAGCGCCCGCCCAAAACTGCTTCCTCCGGGCAGTGGCCGTGGTAAGCATGAAAGACAAGGCCCTGCAGCACCAGCCTACCCTGCATCATGGTGCAGAGCTTCCCAAGTGGCGAGGGCGGAAACATGAGCCGGCACGTTGTGAACCCGTACCAGGGCAGCTCCCCGGCTGGCCGCAAACAGGTGGACGGCCACGCTGGCGCTGTCTCGCTCGCTGGGCACGGCAATGCCGGAAAGCTTGCCCACAAAACTTTTGCGGGATGCCCCCACCAAAACTGGGTAGCCGTAGGCCACCAGCCGCGGTAGGGCTTTGAGCAGGGTTACATTCTGCTCAGCAGTTTTGGCAAAGCCCAAGCCCGGATCCAAAACAACGCTGGGCACGCCCGCTGCCAGGGCCCGCTCTGCCTGTTCCCTGAGAAAACCGAAAACCTCCCCCTCCAGGTCAGCATAGTCGGTCTGCTGCTGCATGGTGCGCGGTTCTCCCCGCATGTGCATGATCACCGCCGGCACCCCCTTTTCGGCACAGACCTGTATCATTTGGGGATCCCGCAGCCCGCTGACATCGTTGATGATGTGCGCCCCGGCAGCCAAAGCCGCAGCCGCCACCTCCGTTCTGCGCGTATCGACGCTGATGGGGATCCCGGATCCTTCCAGGGCCCGGATCACGGGCAAGACTCGGTCGCATTCCACCTCCACCGATACCGGCTCGGCTCCCGGACGGGTGGACTCGCCGCCAATATCCACGATCAAGGCCCCTGCCGCTGCCATGGCTTTGGCTGCCTGCACAGCCGCTTCTGGGGATCCCCACTGGCCGCCATCGCTGAAGCTGTCGGGGGTAACGTTTAGCACCCCCATCACCCCAACGCCCCGCCAAGAAAGACGGTAGCCCCCTGGCGTCTGTTCTGCCCCAGGCAGAGGACGTCGGGAGATCAAGCTGGTAACACCCATAACCGCTGCAGGCTGCCGTGTTGCAAAAGCAGGGGGAAAAGTCTCCCACTGCCTAGGATGGTATTGCCGTCAATCCCAAGGCTGGCGCAAGCCCAACAGGATTCTACAAAATTTTTTACAACGTCCTTACAGAGCCACGATTGGTGAAAGGCTGCCCCTGCCGGCTCAAGCGCAAGGAATGGCCCCCGCCGACAGAGGAAGCTCTCCCGCTCTGGCTAGAACATGATGTCGTCTTCCGAACGACCCCAAATACACCAAATGATAGAGGCAAAGATCGCCATGTAAACCCAGGCCATCGGGCCGTATTGCAGCAGATCCATCAATACATCCCTAAAACATTTGTTTATCTAGTCCAATTATTGTGATGTTTCGTTACAGCGTCAACCGTTTTCTTAGGAAAAGGCCCCCTCTCAGACCCAGCCGGAGCTGCGCTGGGATCCCTTGTCCAGGGCGGGTTAAGTCTTTTTGCCTAAAGACAGGGAGCAAGTCTTCAGTTTCTGAGAAAACCCAGCTTGCCTGAGAGATGCAGGAGGATAGGGAACTAGACATTGAAGCGGAAGTGCATCACGTCCCCTTCCTGGACGACGTAGTCTTTGCCTTCGCTGCGCAGCAGGCCCTTTTCTTTGGCGGCATTCAGGGATCCCGCCGCCACCAGATCGGCATAGGCCACCGTCTCGGCCCGGATGAAGCCCCGCTCAAAATCGGAGTGGATCACCCCGGCTGCCTGAGGGGCTGTGGCGCCGACTGGAATCGTCCAAGCGCGGGTTTCTTTGGGGCCAGAGGTAAAGTAGGTGCGCAAGCCCAACAGCTCGTAGGTGGCTCGGATGAGAGATTTCAGCCCGCCCTCTTTTACCCCTAACGAATCCAGATAGGCCTGTCGCTCGTCGGGGGGCAGCTCCACCAGTTCCGCCTCCACCTGGGCTGAGACCACCACCACACCTGCCCCTTCCGCCTCGGCAAATTGCCGCACCTGCTCCACCCAGGCATTGCCGCTGGCCAGATCCGTTTCCGCCACATTGGCGGCGTAGATGACTTTTTTGCGGGTGAGCAGCCCCAACCCTTTGATCAACTGCTCTTCTTCTGGGCTGAGGGGTACCAGGCGAGCCGGCTTGCCCTCGTCCAAGGCAGCCTGTAATTGTTCCAGAGCCTGCAACTCCAGTTGGGCGGTTTTGTCGGACTTTGCCTGCTTGCGCACCCGCTCTATGCGCCGCTCGATCTGGGCCAAATCCGCCAAGGCTAGCTCCAAGTTGATCACCCCGATATCCCGCAAGGGATCCACCGAACCCGCCACATGCACAATGTTCTCGTCTTGGAAGCAGCGCACCACGTGCACCACGGCGTCCACCTGGCGAATGTGGGAGAGAAACTGGTTGCCCAGACCCTCCCCCTTGCTGGCTCCAGCCACCAGCCCGGCAATATCCACAAACTCGATTTGGCTGGGGATGATCTCGGCAGAACCGCTGATCTTGGCCAGCACCTGCAAGCGCTCGTCGGGCACCGCCACCCGCCCCACATTCGGCTCAATGGTGCAGAAGGGAAAGTTGGCCGCCTCGGCTTTGGCATTTTCACAGAGGGCGTTGAACAAGGTAGATTTGCCTACGTTGGGCAGGCCGACAATTCCAGCTCTCAACATCCAGATCTTGGGGAAAAAGCCAAAAACCAGGGTAACGGGATCCCTTGCCCAGCGGAAAGATCCCTACTCTGACGTTAGCATTTGCCGCCCCTTTCCCAACCGGTGGATCCGCTCCCAAGCGCTCCGCGCCGCCAACGCCACCACCTTCGGCTCCTCTCCCAAGAGAACTGTATTTTTTGTCAGCTGCACAGTGTTGGGCAGCTGAGGTCTTTTGACATCCTCCCCGGCCTGAAGGCTGGAGATTCCTACCACGCTACGCATGGATGGCTCCTTGCGCAGTCGTCTCGGCGGGTTCCTGCTTCCGACCGCCCGTGCAGTTCGATCCACAGGCC
>NZ_JBSSCZ010000041.1:0-13658 GCF_054060215.1 Thermostichus sp. OS-CIW-30
TCGGAAGCAGGAACCCGCCGAGACGACTGCGCAAGGAGCCATCCATGCGTAGCGTGGTAGGAATCTCCGGCCTAAAGGCCGGGGAGGATGTCAATGCTTGTTTCCCGTACTGCTCAGCCACAGCCTCTGGCCGTTCCTGGAACGCACTACGCGCCCACCAGTAGCAAGCGCACCGTCTTGGCATGTAGCTGGCGCTGCTTTCTGACCGCTATCTTGGAGGTCTGAAACTTGAGCAGCAAGACAATAAACCAAGACAATAAACAATGTCAAATAATGTCAAAGAAAATGTCAAAGAAAATGTCAAAGAATAAATGTCAAAGTTGTCCACCCAGAACCTGGCCGCCTTGGCGCTCATCCCGCAAGTCTTGAATGGGCCAACGCAAACAATGACTGCCACTTTCTGGTTTGGTACGGGACTGCCTTCGCCCGATCTGGTAGAGAAGGCAAGATGTGGTGAGTAGCTACTTGCATCCAGGTGGACGCTCGCCTTCTAAAGACTTCAGAAAATCTAGGGTGCGGTTATAAACAAACCGAGCTGTTCCCAACCACTGCTGCAGCGTCTGTCGCTGTTGTGCTGTCGGATACATCTCGTCCCCCAATCTTTTTGCCGGCGCCGGAGATGGAAACTTGCCGGTTGTCTCACCGCCATTTGGAATGGCCAACTGCAAGCCCAAAATCTGGGGGCGCGCAGGGAGGCCGAGACCTCCCTGCTTGTATACTTCTCTTGCGGCTGAGCTGAGCTCGAGACCAAGCATGATCCCACCGCAAACTGCTATTCCCCAAGGGGCTGAGATCCTCTGCATCGGCACAGAATTGCTTTTGGGAGAGATCACCAATACCAATGCCCAGTACTTGGCAGCCGAGTTGGCGCAACTGGGGATCCCCCACTATTACCAAACGGTGGTGGGGGATAACGAGGCCCGCATTCACCACGCGCTGGAGGTGGCCTGTGGTCGTTCCAGCTTGATTCTGATCACCGGGGGTTTGGGGCCGACGCCGGACGATCTCACCCATGAGGCGCTGGCTTCCTTTTTTGGGGCGGAGATGGTGGAGCACCCCCAAGTGTGGGAAGAGATCCTGCAAAAGTACGGGCAGCGGGGCCTTGTGCCCTCGCCGAGCAATCGCAAGCAGGCTTTTCTGCCCCGGGGAGCGAGGGTGTTGCCCAACCCGCTGGGCAGCGCCTGTGGCCTCATCTGGCAGCCCCGGCCCGACCTGCACATTCTCACCTTCCCTGGGGTGCCGCGGGAGATGCAACACATGTGGCGGGAGACCGCCGTGCCTTATCTGCGCTCCATCGGCTGGGGAAAAGAGGTGTTCTACAGCCGGGTACTGCGCTATTGGGGCATTCCCGAATCGACGCTGGCCGAACGGCTGGGATCCCTGTTGGCGGGGGAAAACCCTACGGTGGCTCCCTACGCCAGCCAGGGGGAGGTACGCCTGCGGGTTACCGGACGTGCTCCCAGTCGTGAAGAGGCCCAAGCCTTGATCGCCCCGGTGGTGGAGCAGATTTTACAGATTTCTGGAGAAGACTACTTCGGCAGCGATGACGCCACCTTGGCCGGTGTGGTGGGGGAGCTGTTGCTGCAACGGGGTCAAACTCTGGCGGTGGCAGAATCCTGCACCGGCGGGCTGCTGGGGCAGTTGGTGACCGGGATCCCGGGCAGCTCCCGCTATTTTGTGGGGGGGATCGTGGCCTACGACAACCGCATCAAGGAGCAGCTTTTACAGGTGAATCCGGAAACCCTGCGACAGCACGGGGCCGTGAGCGAGGCGGTGGCCGCCCAAATGGCGCTGGGGGCCAAGCAAGTCCTGGGCTCCAACTGGGCCTTGAGCATCACCGGCATTGCCGGGCCAGAGGGAGGCACCGCCACCAAGCCAGTCGGTCTTGTGTATCTGGGTTTGGCGGATCCGCAAGGGAAGGTGGAAGTACACGAGTACCGGTTTGGCAGCCTGCGCGGCAGAGAGGGGGTGCGTTGGTGGAGCGCCCAAACGGCTCTGGATCGCTTGCGGCGGCGCTTGCTCCACCACCCCCTTCAGGGGGGATCCGGTCTCTCAGGGTTGGATCCCTGAGTAAGCTGGGGGAGCAGATGGATCCAACCGATCTCCAGAAGCAGACCCTACCAGGCAAGGAGCAAGCCGATGATCCCCGATGCCGTCCAGGCGGGCAAGGAAGCCCTGCGGCAGGGCCGCCTTCAAGAGGCCATCCAACTTTTTGAAGGCTACCTGGCCCAATCCCGTCAGCAGGACAAAGCATTAGGGATCCCGGCAGACTCATCTGACGGCGAAGCCCTGGAAGCCCAAATGAACCTGGTGCGGGCCTACCACCAGTTGGGCCAGACGGAGAAGGCACGGTCCCTCTGCCTAGAGCTGCTGCAACACCCCAACCCCCAGGCGCAAGGCTGGGCCAAGAAGATCTTGCTTCGCCTGCCCACTGCAACAGAGTCCCTGGCTGCTCCGTCCGCCAAACCTGTCGAACCGCGTTCTGCTCCCCCAGAGGAGCCGTCTCCTGGAGCGGGATCCCTGTCCACCCGTCAACGGGCCGCCCAACTGGGTATGAAGATCCCCCTGCCGGAGCGGGCCGGCCCCCTGCATTGGGCCAAGTGGGGATCCCTGGGGGTGGGCATTGTCTTCCTTTGGTGGCTGAGCTTTGTGTTGGTAGGCAGCCATCTGGATTTTGGCCGGCTGAGTTTTCCGCGGCAGCTTTGGTTTTTGCAGGGGTTGCTGCCCTGGCTGCGCAATGGCCTGCGGTGGTTGGTGGCCGGCAGCCTGGCGGTCAACTTTGGAGTAGGCCTTCTCTTTTTTGCCCCCTGGCTGATGGATCAGCTCCACCAACGGCTGCACAAGTTGCGTTGGGCCAGGCTTGGCGAAATCGAACGCTACAGCCCCGAAACGGCGCGCCTGCTGCAGCGCATCTGTGCCCAAAACCAGCTAAAACAGCCCCGACTGGGGGTGATCCCGGATGCTGGGCCGCTGGCCTTTGTTTACGGCACTTTTTCTGATGGCTGCCGCATTGTGGTCACCCAAGCCCTGTTGCAGCAGCTTTCTGAGGATGAGATTGCCGCCGTCTACGCCCAGGCCCTGGGGCGAATTGTTAATGGAGATATCCTGGTCATGACCCTGCTGGGATCCCCGATTCAACTGGTTTACCTGGCCCTAGAGCAGGTGAGCCAACTGGGAAGCAAACGGCGGGATCTCATCGGGCATGTGGCCCCGCTGCTCTACCTCATCTACACGGTGCTCTCCTACCCGCTGTTTTTCCTCTCCCGCCTGGGCACCTACCATGCCGACCATTTTGCTGTAGAGGCGACTGGCAACCCGAACGGGCTGATTGCTGCTCTGCTCAAATCGGCTGCTGGCCTGCAAGAGGCCCACAAAAACGACCGCCGACCTTCCTCGCTGTTGCACTGCACCCGCCTGTTCAGCTTTTTGGACTTCAAAACCATCGCCGCTGCCAGTGCTGCCGCCCGCCTCCAGGATCCCTCCCAAGCTGGCCAAGTCTTTCTTTGGGATCAAATCAACCCTTGGGCCCGCTGGATGCAGGTCAATTCCAGCCATCCGCTGCCGGGGCACCGCTTCAAGGTCTTGGCGGGATATGGAGAGCGGCTGCGCCTCCTGCCGGAGCTGAGCCTGGGATCCGGGTCCAAATTGGATGTGGCCCGCCTGCAAAGCCGGTTTTGGCTGGATCTGGCCATCTACGCAGCCGAAGTGGTCGGGATCCTCATTGGCTGGCTGGTGGGGCTGATCCTCTACCTGCTGCTGCAAAACCGTCTCGATCCCAAGGTGATCGCGGCAGCAGCGGTGGTGGGCTACGGGGTGGGCTTGTGGGCCAAAGCGGGGTTGATGTACGGGGGATCCCTGCCGGCAAGGCCGACGGATGTGCTCAGCTTGCTGGCGGATCCCGACGCGGATCCCCGCCGCGGACAATGGGTGGAGCTGGAGGGGGAGTTGGCGGGACTGGGCCCCTCCGGCTATCAACTGGGGGCAGAGCTGAAGCTGCAAGAGGCCACAGGGCTGATCCCGGTGCGCTTTACTTCCCCTTTGGGGCCGGTGGGCAATGTCTTTTCCGGCCTGAAGCGGATCCGCGCCCTGGTGGGCCGGCGCGTCAAAGTGGTGGGCTGGTTCCGCCGCGGCAATACTGCTTGGGTGGATCTGGCCTACGTCCAGGTGGGATCCAATAAGCTGCACAGCCGACCGCGCCTTTGGCTGGTTGTGTTCGGCTTGGGAGTCATCCTGCTGGGGATTTGGGGGGCGTTCTATTTCCCCAACTTGGCCTCTTACCTGCGGCGGTGGTGAGCCGGGTTCTCTTCCAGTTGGCTGAGAAAACTAGCGGCGAGAGGGCGTTAACTGTGCCTTGCGCAGGCGCACCGACTGGGGCGTGATCTCCACCAGCTCATCCTCGCCGATGTATTCCAAAGCCCGCTCCAGGGTCATCTCCACCGGCGCTTGCAAGTGCACCAGCTCCTCCCCGCCCGCAGCCCGGTGGTTGGTCAGTTGCTTGGTCTTGCAGACGTTCAACTCCAAGTCCTGGGGACGGTTGTGCTCGCCCACGATCATCCCTTTGTAAACACGGGTACCTGGGGTAATGAAAAACACACCCCGATCCTCGGCGTTTTTCAGGGCGTAGGTGGTGGCCACCCCTTCTTCAAAAGCAATCAGCACCCCGTTGCGGCGCATTTCCATCTCAGAGGTCAGGGGACGGTATTCCAAAAAGCTGTGGCTCATGATCCCCTCGCCGCGGGTGATGCGGATAAACTCCCCCCGAAAGCCGATCAGCCCTCGCGCCGGAATGACAAACTCCAGCTGAGCCCGACCATCGGATCCCACCATCATGTTCTGCATTTCTCCCCGCCGTTGCCCCAGTCGCTCGATGCAGGCCCCCACCGTCGCTTCCGGCACATCCAGCACCAAACACTCATAGGGCTCATAGGGCTGGCCGTTGACCTCGCGGAAAATTACCTTCGGTTGCCCCACCTGAAACTCATAGCCTTCCCGCCGCATGGTTTCTAGCAGGATGCCCAGGTGCAGCTCGCCTCGCCCCGACACCAAAAAGCGATCCGGCGAGTCGGTTTCTTCCACCCGCAGCGCCACGTTGGTTTCCAACTCCCGCATCAGGCGCTCCCGCAGTTGCCGCGAAGTTACAAAAGTACCCTCTTGCCCGGCGAAGGGGGAGTCGTTGACGCAGATCATCACCTGCAATGTGGGCTCGTCCACTTTGATGAGCGGCAAAGCCTGGGGATTCTCGGGAGAGGTGAGGGTATGGCCGATGTTGGCCTCGGCAAACCCCGCCACGGCGACAATGTGGCCGGCGGTGGCTTCCGTCAGCTCGATGCGCTGCAGCCCCTGAAAGCCGAACAGCTTGGTTACTTTGCCCTTGGCAATGGATCCATCCTCTTTCACCACTGCCAATGGATCCCCCAGACGGATGGTGCCGTTGTGGATCTTGCCGATCACGATCCGGCCCAGGTATTCCGAATACTCCAGCGTGGTGACCTGCAGCTGCAGGGGCTTGCCGGGATCCCCAATGGGAGGTGGGACATGCTTGAGAATGGCCTCGAAAAGAGGCTTCATATCCAGGGATCCGCTGTACTTCCCTTCCAGAAAGGCTTTGAGATGGGCTTCTTCCAGGGCAAAGCCGCGCAACCCAGAGGCAAATAGATAGGGGAAGTCGCACTGGTCTTCGTCTGCCCCCAGCTCCAAGAACAAATCCAGCACCTTGTCAATGGCTTTGTAGGGCTCGGCGCGAGGCCGATCGATCTTGTTGACCACCACAATTGGGCGTAGGCCCTTCTCCAAGGCTTTGCGCAGCACAAAGCGGGTTTGCGGCATCGGGCCTTCGTTGGCATCCACGATCAACAAGCAGCCCTCCACCATCCCCAGCACCCGCTCCACCTCGCCCCCGAAATCGGCGTGGCCAGGGGTGTCGACGATGTTGATCAAGGTTTCGCCGTAGCGGACGGCTGTGTTTTTGGCCAAGATGGTAATGCCCCGCTCCCGCTCCAGCGTGTTGGAGTCCATCACACAGGTGGGAATGTCTTCCCCCTCCCGAAAGATGCCCGCCTGGCGTAACAGGGCATCCACAAGGGTAGTTTTGCCGTGGTCGACGTGGGCGATGATGGCAACGTTGCGGATGGGGAGTGACATATTAACCATTGACCAGCAGGATGTCGCCCTACAAGCAGGAGTGCCTTAGGGATTTCTTTACAACTCTAACGCAAAGGAGCGTTACGTTGCTAAACACTCCTGGCTTTGGGCTTAGCCCCAGCACTCCCAAAGGGTTATCCCGACTGCCTCAATATCCAGAGGGATCCCCTACATATCGGCGCCGCGCAGATAGAGCAGCAGGATGACCGCCGGGCCTGCCAAGACAATCAAGGCCAGCAGGGCCAACTGCACAAAAACTTCGTATTGTCCGAACATAATCCCAGATCCTGTGGCTTACGCTTTGTATCCTAAGGGGTGCCCTCCACCCCAGATGGGAGAGCTGTTACAATTCTTCAAGTCATGCGCTCTTCGCCAAGGGATCCCTAGCGCTCCTGCTGGGCTTGAAACACCACCGGATCCAGGTTGAACAGTTCCTGCAAGATCCGCATGGCTGCTCGCCGCGCCTCAATATCCCGTTTGGCCCGCAGTTGCACCATCGGGTCGTGCAGGATCTTGTTGACGATGCCGCGGGTCAAGGCGTCGATCACCTCCAGGTGCTTCTCGGCAAAGTCCTTGCCCAGGCGGGAGAGAGCTTTTTCCATCTCCTGCTCGCGGATGGACTCCACCTTGTGGCGCAGGCTGGAAATGGTGGGCACCGTCTCCAGAGAACGCCACCACTCCATGAATTGATCCACCTCCTCTTCCACTAGGGCCTCGGCAGCCAGAGCCAGCTTTTGCCGTTGGGCGCGGTTTTCTTCCACGATGCGGGAGAGGTGATCCACATTGAACACCTGTACCCCCTTCAGCTTTTCCACGTCGGGATCGATGTTGCGGGGCACAGAGATATCCACCAACAACAGCGGCTGATCTGGCTGCAGCACCCCTGCCAGTTGCTGGTAGGTGAGGATCGGCTGGGTGGCACCGGTGCTGGTGAAGACCAAGTTGGACTCGGCCACGCTGCTCAGCAGCGACTCCCAGGGCAACACCTGGATCGGCTGCTCGAATTGCTTGGCCAGGGCTTCGGCCCGCTCCAGGGAGCGGTTGACCACCGTGATATCGACTGCCCCTTTGGCCAACAGGTGCTGCACCAACAGACGGGCCATTCTCCCCGCCCCCACCACGGTAACTTTGCCCTGAGAGAGGGATCCCTGCTCTTGCAGAGCCAACTCCACCGCTGCCGAGCTGATGGACATGGCGCCGGTGCCGATCTCCGTTTCGGTACGGACGCGCTTGCCGGCAGTAATGGCTGCCTTAAAAAGGCGATTGAGGATGCGATCCATGCCGTTGCAGGCTTGGCCCAGTTGCTGGGCTTTTTTCACCTGCGAGAGGATCTGCCCTTCTCCCAGCACCAAGCTATCTAGCCCGGCAGCCACCCGCATCAGGTGGGTTACCGCATCCTGGTAAAGAAGGGTAAACAGGTGCGGACGCAGTTGGGGCAAGGGGATCCCTTTCAGCTCAGCCAAGAACTGCATCGTCTGCCGGACACCACTCTCCATTTCTGAGGTGACGATGTAGACCTCCAGCCGGTTACAGGTGCTGAGGATCGCAGCCTCCTCAATGTGGGGGTGGGCGCGAAGCTGCTGGATCGTCTCTCCCACCTCCGCCTCCGCGATGCTGAGGCGCTCCCGAATCTCTACGGGAGCTGTGCGATGGCTAAGACCGACAACCGCGATAAACATGCCTCTCCGTCGTCTGTACAGCAACAGCAAAAGTTATTAAAAACAAAAACTCTGAACAAAAGCAAATATTGTTTCAGAAAGAAGGCAAAAGCTGTAACCGATATGGGGGATCCCTTGAGTCGGTTCCAGCAAGCTTAGGTAACTTTTCTCAGCCTACCTAAACCCTAAGACCAGTATCGAACCGGTTTTGCCGGATTTTGCTGAAGAGTTATTACGTTTTCACGGGTTGGGGCTTGATAGATTTCGTAACTTTCCCAAAAAGGCAAGGGCGACCTCCAGCAGGGGAAAGCCGCCCCGATCTCCGAGGATGTTGGGTAGGGGATCCCTTAGCGCAGTTGCAGGCCGCGGGGCTGCTGGCCATCTTTCATGTGGATGGTATCCACAAAGCGCACCGTGCGGGATTGGCTGGAAATCACCAAGGTCTCGGTGCGGGCCCCACCCCCAAAGAAACGTACCCCGCGCATCAAGTCACCATCGGTGATCCCGGTGGCAGCAAAGAGGACTTCCTTGCCACTGGCCAGCTCCTCACACTCCCACACCTTGTCGGGATCCTCAATGCCTTTTTCTTTGAGTTCCCGTCGCGTTTCCTCCACAGGCGGCAGGTAAGTGCCCGCCTGAACTACTTCGGGATCGTAGATCAGCCGACCTTGGAAGTGGGCGCCCAAGCACCGCAGAGCAGCTGCCGAGATCACTCCCTCAGGAGCAGCCCCGATCCCCATCAGGGCATGAATGCCGGTGCCATTGAAGCCTGCCGAGAGAGCCGCCGAGATATCGCCATCGGTGATCAGCTTCACCCGTGCCCCCGCCTCTCGAATTTGGCGAATCAGATCGAGGTGGCGCTTGCGATCCATGACCACCACCGTCAGATCGGAGATCTCCCGATCCAGGCTTTCGGCGATGATCTTGAGATTTTTCTCTGGCGGATAGTCGATGTGCACCTTGCCCTTGGCCTGGGGCGGAGCTGCCAGCTTCTGCATGTAGATGTCCGGGGCATGGAGAAGGCCGCCTTTCTCGGAGATGGCCAGCACCGCCATAGAGCCGTTTTGGCCTTTGGCCACCAGGTTGGTGCCCTCGCAGGGATCCACAGCGATGTCAATCTCCACCAGCTCTTCCACACGGCAGAACTGCTCAGCATCCGGGCGGGTACAGATGCCCACTTCTTCGCCGATGTAGAGCATGGGGGCCTCATCGCGGGTTCCTTCCCCGATGACGATGCGACCGCGCATAGGGATCTGGTTGAGTTTCTCCCGCATGGCCTCTACAGCCACCTGGTCGGCGGTCTTGTTGTCCCCTTTGCCCATCCAGCGGGCGGCGGCAATGGCAGCCTGCTCCACGACTTCGATGATCTCTAGCCCCAACTTGTTGTCCACGATGTGCCCCCTTGCTGATCTCGGAATGGTGAAGGCCAACTTAAGGATATCTTCAGACTCTTCCCCTCAGTTTACCAGGGCAGGCTTCTCCTCGGGATCCCATTCTCTCAACCCCAATAAGCTGAGAGAACAAATCTCCCAAAGCCAGTCAGGAAGAGCGATCCCCGTCCTGGCGGCTTACTATTGCCGCTTGGGGATCAGGGATGGTAGCCTATTTTAAGGGCAATAAGTTTTTCTTAAAACCATTAAAAAAACGCAATGAAAAGATACGCTTTTGTCAACCGTTCCGGACAGGTTCAGGTGATCCGCACGATCCCCGGCCACTGGGAGCGCACCCTCTTCCCCGGCCAGCAGGCGATCTTTGAGGCGGAGCCGGACGACTATCTGGAAGTTTACAGTTGCTGCTGCTCCACCGCCATCCTGGAAGAGCGCCGCCCCTGTCGCCATCTGGTGGATTCTTCCTCGCCTGAGGTTGACCTCTACCTGTGGTCATCTTCGCAACGGGGAACTCTGGCGGATGCGTTGAACGGTTGACACGCTCCACCGGCTTGCTTCCACGCGGCAGTAGAAGGTGTCTTGGCAAGAGGACTCGGCTTGCCCAAGATAACTAGGTTGGGGATCGCTTCTCCTGAGGCCGATCCCCGAGTTTTTCAGAGGGCGGACGCGGCTCTGGAGAAGGGGCATCGGGGGGACGGGTCAGGCAACTGCCCCGCGCAGCATTGCGAAAGGTATCGATGCGCTCCACGCAATTTTGATGGCCGCAATAGGGGCAATACAGGCGATCCCCAGGTTGGGGCTCCACATCGGCCTGGCTCCACCACCGCCGACAGCGGTCACAACAAAAGTGATAGAGGAACTCCAGCGCCACTCTCATGGGATCCCTTGCAGAGCTGAGCCGATCAGCATGGAAAAATGGGCATTATCCGGATCCCGGCAGTTGGGATCCGTCGCTATCTATTTAAGGCAGAGTCATTATGAGTATGGTATGTTAGGTTTGGTTTACATTTGCACTTTACCGCAAGGAGCGTTGATTTATGTCTCAGGAAGGATGCCTGCGAGTGGGGCAGCCCGCTCCCGATTTTTCCGCCACCGCCGTCTATGACATGGAATTCAAGACGGTGAAGCTCTCCGACTACAGGGGTAAGAAGTATGTGGTGTTGTTTTTCTACCCCTTGGACTTCACCTTTGTCTGCCCAACGGAGATCACGGCCTTCAGCGACCGCTATGACGACTTTGCCAAGCTGGATACCGAGATCCTGGGCGTCTCGGTGGACAGCGAATACTCTCACTTGGCCTGGATCCAGACCGACCGCAAAGCCGGAGGGGTGGGCGAGCTGAGGTATCCTCTGGTCTCTGACCTGAAAAAGGAGATCAGCGCTGCCTACAATGTTCTGGATCCGGAGGCCGGTGTGGCGCTGCGCGGCCTGTTCATCATCGACAAAGAAGGGATCATCCAGCACGCCACCATTAACAACCTGGCCTTTGGCCGCAGTGTGGATGAAACCTTGCGCACCCTGCAAGCTATCCAATACGTGCAATCTCACCCCGATGAAGTTTGCCCGGCCAACTGGCAGCCCGGCCAGAAAACCATGCACCCCGACCCAGTGAAATCCAAGGAGTTCTTCGCGGCGATTGCCAAGTAGTCTGGCCCAGATCCTGCCTCAGGGATCCCGGGCTTTTTCGGGTATGGCTCCAGCCCCGGGTGGGCTGGGGCTTTTCTTCGCCAGGGGCAGCCCGACTCTTCCCAAAAGGGACAAGCAACAGCAGAGGGGCTGGGGGTGAGGGCCGTCGGCAACCGCTCCAGAACCAGGTGCCCGCGAACAAATAAAGATCCCCTGAATTGACCAGGGGATCCGACAAGACAAGGGCCGCTGGACTTAGTCCCAGGGTTTCCCGCCGGTGAACTTGTAGGTAATCGGCTCCTTGTTTTTGCCGATGTTGCGATCCACTTTGCCGATGGGCTCGCGGCCTTCGTTGACCTTCTCAGGAAAAACGCCATCTTTGGGATGCACCAACACAGGCTCTCCACCCGCCGGAATGCGGAAGATCTGGTAGTCGTTGATCTTGTAGTCGGATCTCAACTGGGCACCCAGCGCCAAACACTGCTCTTTGCGGGCAAAGGTGAGAAAGTTTTTGCCTTCCACCATTTCGGCAGCGCCGCCGGTGGGCATTTCAAACACCTGCCCCGGCTTGCCCGTCCAGGTAATGACGTATTTTTCTTCGGTTTCGGCTGCGCTCAACAGCCCTCCGGTGGATCCCCCAAATAGAGGCAGCTTTGCTCCCTGACGAGGATCGCCTTCCATCACAGCCATAGTCTACCTTTCTCAACTCGTTGTGGTTTGCGGTGGTTTGCCTTGTCCAAACCGCGGTTTGCGGCGCGAAGCACTTTGAATCTACCACTGACTCGATTTTTGGCCCCAGTTCCGCCTGGGAACTGTAATCTTTCGTAGCAGACTGGCTGGCCCTCAGACGGATCCCTGGGCGCCCTGTAGGCCACCATAGAACAAGCCGGAGACCCACAGCTTTCTGGAAAAGGAACAGCGCCCATGGCCCAGTGGTCCCTCCATCCCAGCTCGCAATCCAACGCTAGGGTCATTCTCATTCCCACCGCCTTTGGCCACGATACTCAGGCTCCGATGGCCATTCTCAATGCCGGTTCGGAGCTGTGTGCCTTCGAGCCGAGGTTGGGGATCGATGTGGATAAGCTGGCGGTGGCGCAGTTGCCGGGGCTGGTGGATGAGCCTCCCTACGGCATGTGTGAGGCGGCGGTGGCTCAAGCTTGGAGACGACAACAATGGCCGGTGCTGTTGCCCTCAGTCTTGGCTGCCAGTTGGGGGGCCATTCGTGCCCTTTGGAAGCACTACCCAACTCTGAGTGTGGTGCATTGCAGCGCCCATGCCAATCTGATGCCGCCGCCGGAGATGAGCCAGCCGGATCAAGATACAAGCTATGGCAGTGCTGCCTGGGTGGAGTTGCTCTACCAGCACATGCTGCCGGTGATCCATGTGGGGTTGCGCAGCGGCAGTGCGCGCGCCTACGCATGGCTGAAAGCCCACCACAGCCCAATATTCTGGGCCCAAGATGGCTGGGATCCCCAGCAGGTGGTGGCCTCTTTGCCGGATCAACCGGTGTTTTTGGTGGTGGACTGCAGTGTGCTGGATCCTTCCTTAGCGCCCGCGGTGCATCACCCAGAGCCAGGGGGGGTGAGTTGGCCGCAACTGTTGCAGACCTGTGAGGCCATCTTTGCCGCTCGTCCTGTGGTTGGCCTTTCACTGGGAGGGGTGGCGGTGGGATCCGCAACACGGCAAACTGCTCGCGTGGTGGCCCGCCTGCTCAATTGGTTGCTGGCCTGCTATGCCCTTCACTCCCTGAAGGTGACCGCTCAACCGCAACCTGTCCAGACGGTTTAAGCTGCTCAGGTCTGAACATTCATTTGGGATGGTCGAATGAACCTGATACATTCACGCTGAACTCTCCTGAACATGGTTCAGGAAAGAAGCGATCGCATCCTGCCTATCTCTGTTCGCGTCAGCGGGACGGAGTCCAAACAGGAAGGCGGTATCCCGCAAAGCCCTGAGGAATACCCCCCGAGCGCTTTCCCCCTTCACTTCCCGGCAACCGTTGCGGTGGACTCAAGGATCAGGGGGAAACTTGGTCTACTATATCCCTCTCAATGACTTTTGCCAAACCGCCTAAAGCTCAGTAAATTCAGCAAAGTTCAGGGTTTTGGGGGTTAGAGGCATGCTCTATCGCCGAATAATCTTCCCGCGGCTGTTGGATTTAGCTCTCTCGGGGGAAGGGATGGAGCGCTATCGGCGGCAGCTTCTGGCTCATGTGCAGGGATCCGTTCTGGAGATTGGTTTTGGCACCGGCCTCAACCTATCCTGCTACCCAGAGCACATTCGAAAGATCACAGGGGTAGATCCCAATCCCGGCATGGGATCCCTGGCTCGTCGGCGCATTGCCTCTTCTCCCATCGCCGTTGATTGGCAGGTGGCGGATGCCCAGAAACTGCCTTTTCCAAGCCAGAGTTTTGATAGCGTGGTTAGCACCTGGACATTGTGCAGCATTCCTAATGTGGCCAAGGCTTTGAGAGAGATCAGGCGGGTGTTGCGAGCAGGGGGAAAGCTGTTTTTTCTCGAACACGGCCTCAGCGAGGATCCCCAGGTGCAAAGATGGCAAAATTGTCTTAACCCTATACAAAAGGTAATCGCAGATGGCTGCAACCTAAACCGAGATATGGCTCGGTTGATCCAGGGAGCGGGGTTTCGGTTTGAGCAACTGGAGCGGTTTTATATGCCTGACCAGCCGAGATTCATTGGCTACACCTATCAAGGCATGGCGCTTCCCGCCGCGGAAGGAAACTTCCAGTTCTAGGTCGTGTTGATCTTATGTTAGGATAGAGGGAATAATTTATAGAGGAAAGAGGATGAAGTTGGTTTTTTTAGATGAAAACAAATGGCAGAAG
>NZ_JBSSCZ010000042.1:0-13214 GCF_054060215.1 Thermostichus sp. OS-CIW-30
GATGGACTGACGCAGCTCCTCGATTTCCCGCAGACGGGCGGCGTTCTCCTCGGCAGACTGGGCGCGGCTTTCTTGGATGGACTGACGCAGCTCCTCGATTTCCCGCAGACGGGCGGCGTTCTCCTCGGCAGACTGGGCGCGGCTTTCTTGGATGGACTGACGCAGCTCCTGGATGGATTGGCAGAGCTCCCGGATTTCTCGGCTGTTGGCAGCAGTCTGTTCAGCCGTCCAAGCCAGCAGTTGTTCCACCCGGTCTAAGCGGTCTTGGCTCTGACTATTCACTCCGATGCCTCGCCTTGTGAGTCTCTTGACAAACTGCAACCGATCATAAACGAAGTAGAGCTCTGCCAAACAGGATAGGGGGAATGGTCATTCCCAGAGCCGCCGGATTGGAGAGCGATGCAGCAACTGGTGGGCTTCGGCCAGCAACTCCGGGATAGGCAGATGTTCTGGGCAGCGGGGTAAGCAGTCACCGCATTCGGTACAGCGGTCGGCAAGTGACCCCGGAAACCAATGCCCAGCTTGGCCGAACATGTTGTAGCGGTACTGGGCAAACTCCGTCATCTCGTGGGCAATGGCCAAGTTGCGCAAACGCAGCACTTCGGGAATGTGGATCCCTTCTGGGCAGGGCAGGCAGGCGTAGCACTGGGTGCAGCGGCTGGATCCCAAGCGTTCCTGCTCGGCTTGGCGCAACCGCTCCTGAATCTGAGGGCCATCCACCCACCAACGGTCGGGATCCTGTAAAGCCGACAAGGCCACCTGTAGCTCCTCAGGATGAGTGATGCCCAGGCTGAGGGTGTGAACACGGGGATCCGCCAGCAAAAAACGATAGGCAAACTCCAAGGGGCTGAAAGGTGCACAGCACTCCTGCAGGTGTTGGGGCGGGCGATAGAGCATTCCCCCTTTATCGGCAGGAGAAATGATGAACACGCCCATATCTTGCTGGGCAGCCGCTTCTAGGGCCGGTGCATTGCGCTGTTGGAAAAAGTGATGGTGCAAATTAACAAAGTCAAAGCATCCTGTCTGGATGGCCTGCAAAATTAACTCCAGGGATCCATGGGTGGAAAACCCAATGTGGCGCACCCAGCCTTCCTGCTGGAGCTGCTGGAGAATCGGCAGCCCTTTCTGCAGCACCCACTCCAGGTGTTCCGGCAGGTTGATGCCATGAAAGGCAAATTGATCCAAGTAATCCACCCGCAGACGGCGCAGGGATCCCTGAAGCCGCTCTCGCAACCCATCTGTGGGAGTGAGTTTGCTGGTCAGAATCAACCGATGGCGTGAAAAGGGCAGGGTTTGCAAAATCTCGCCCAAGAGCACCTCGGCATGGCCATAAGCCTGAGCCGTTTCGATGTGGTTGATCCCTGCGGCTAGGGCTGCCTCAACGGTTGCCTGAGCTTGATCCCTGGGCACATTGACCAAGCGCATGCTGCCCAGAGAAAAAACCGAGACCAGCTGTTGGGTGCGCCCAAAGCGACGGTAAAGCATTCCGGTTGAGGTGATGCCAGCAACTCCCATCAAATCACCCCCCAGAGGCGGGAGACAGCTTCAGATGGCCGGGCACAGGCATGGTTTCCCTCAGGAGGGGTTTTTGCCCAGCAGTTCTGCCGCCAGCAGGATCGCCTGCTTGAGGCTCTCGCATCGGGCCACCCCTTGGCCGGCAATGTCGAAGGCGGTGCCATGATCGGGAGAGGTGCGAACAAAAGGCAACCCAGTTGTCAGGTTGACTGCCCGGTCAAAAGCCAGCATCTTCACCGGGATCAAACCTTGATCATGATAGAGAGCCAAGTAGGCATCTGCCACGGCTGGAGATCCCTGGCCATGCCAGGCTTGCGCGGGAGCCAGCCACATGGTGTCGGGGGGAAGCGGCCCCCAAATTTGGGCGTGGGCATAGGTGCGCAGCAGCTCGGTCAGCCATTCTTTTTCCTCCGATCCCAGTTGCCCCTGTTCGCCGGCATGGGGATTCAGGCCGGCTACTGCAATCACAGGATCCGGGATCCCAAAGGTGTGGCGCAGGGATCCCACCAGCAAATCCAGCGCTGTCCGCACCCGCTCTGGGGTCAGCACGGTGGGCACCTGGCCGAGGGGAATATGGGTGGTGGCCAGCAAAACCCGCATCTGCCAACCGCTGTGGGGGGAACGGGCAACAAACATCATCCCGTAGTGCTCAGACCGACTCAGCTGGGCCAAAACTTCTGTTTGACCAGGGAACCGATGGCCGGCTCGATGCCAGAGATACTTGGCGATGGGCGCTGTCACGATCCCCTGAAACTCCCCCTGCAACGTCCGTTCGACCGCCGTTCTCAGGTAAGCAAAACTAACCGCACCACTGTCGGCATCCCCTTGACCAATACAGCCAGGCTGTAACCGAAAGCCTGTGTCGCATTCCAGCATCGGGATCCCTGCCGGATGGGCCAATGGAGCCGGCGACCGATCTCTCAGCAGGCGATAGGTGGCTTCTAGAACCTGCCGATCCCCTACAACCGTGATGTGGGCGCAAGACTGCACCTCAGGATCCGCCAGCGCCTTGAGCACAATTTCCGGCCCAATTCCCGCGGGATCCCCCAAGGTCAGGGCCAGTTTGGGCCGTGGAATGCTCATGGTGTCTTTTCTTGAGAAGACGGACGATCCCCATGTTCCAGGGGAAAGAGAGTGCTGAGGAAAGCTGTGGGGAAGGTCGCCATCCCTTTGAGCAAGAATTCTGAGCTCAGCCTATCAAGTCAGCTGCAAGGGGATCCATGCCGGCAAAATGGTTTAATGAGGGTTTAGCGATATTGAACCTCTATGGCCGAGACATTCCTTTACAACGCCTTGCGTGCTGCCCTCGACGAAGAAATGGCCCGGGATCCCAACGTATTTGTTTTGGGAGAAGATGTCGGCCATTACGGCGGCTCCTACAAAGTCACCAAAGACCTGTATCGCAAGTACGGGGAGATGCGCCTGCTGGATACCCCCATTTGCGAGAACAGCTTCACCGGCCTGGCCATCGGGGCAGCCATGACCGGCTTGCGCCCGGTGGTGGAAGGGATGAACATGGGCTTTCTGCTGCTGGCCTTCAACCAAATTGCCAACAATGCCGGTATGCTGCGCTACACTTCCGGGGGCAATTTCAAGATCCCGATGGTCATCCGCGGGCCGGGCGGGGTGGGTCGTCAGTTGGGAGCAGAACACTCGCAGCGGCTAGAGGCCTACTTCCAAGCGGTGCCCGGGCTTAAGATCGTGGCCTGTTCAACTCCCTATAATGCCAAGGGCTTGCTCAAGTCCGCCATCCGCGACGACAACCCCGTTCTCTTTTTCGAGCATGTGCTCCTGTACAACTTGAAAGAAGATCTGCCAGAAGAGGAATACCTTTTGCCTCTGGACAAAGCCGAAATCGTCCGATCCGGCTCCGATGTTACCCTGCTCACCTACTCCCGCATGCGCTACCACGTGCTCAAGGCCGTGGACACTTTGGTGCAGCAGGAGATCGACCCTGAGGTGATCGATTTAATCTCGCTGAAACCTTTAGATATGGGAACCATTGCCGCTTCGGTGCGCAAAACCCATCGGGTGATCATTGTTGAGGAAGACATGAAATCGGGTGGCATTGGGGCGGAACTGACAGCTCGCATCATGGAAGAACTGTTCGATGAGCTGGATGCGCCGGTGATACGTTTGGCTTCGCAGGACATTCCCACCCCCTACAACGGCACGCTGGAGGCGGCCACCATCGTGCAACCTGCAGATATTGTGGCGGCGGTGGAGCGGCTCCTCTACGCGGATTAGAACCCCCAAAAATCCCTACAAAACAGCGCCGAAATCTATCTCCCAGCAACTTGCAAAATCCTCAGGGCAACCTTGCTAAGATTTCCATGGCAGGGATCCGCGAATATGCAAGGCGTACTGCTGATCCTCTACATGTTGGTTGTCAGTGGCCTGATTGCCGTTGTTGGGGATCGGGTGGGCTACCGCATTGGCAAAAAGCGCCTTACCTGGTTTAACCTGCGCCCCCGCCATACCGCCATTCTGGTGGCCGTGGTGACCGGCGTGAGCATCTCCGCCCTGACTTTGGGCACACTGCTGCTCCTCAACCGCTCTCTGTCGGAGGCCCTGTTCAGCTACACCAACCAAATTGCCCAGGCGGAGCAAGAGCTGCGGGCCCTCAACCGCCAAAAAGCCCTCTTGGAAGCGGAAAATGCCGCTCTCAGGGTTGAGCGAGACCACCTCAAGATGGATCTCGACCAATTTCGCAGCCAGCAGTCGGCAGCCCAAACCCGCCTGAGCGAAGTGCGCGATCAGCTGGCAGTGGCGCTGCAGGAGCGGCAGGAGGCGGAGGCCAAGCTGGCGGCAGCCAACGAGCAACTGGCCAAGGTGCAGCCCAGTTTGGATCGAGCCCATGCCGAGTTGGAGGCAGTGAAGGCAGAGGTGGAGTCGGCCCGCCAGGTGATCGCCACCCTGGAGTCGCAAAAACAAGCCCTGCAACTGGATCGGGATCAGCTGGAGCGCTCCCTGGATGTGGTGCAGGCGGCCTTAACCCAACTGGAGAACCAGAAAAACCAGCTTGAGCAGGAGATCGAGCAGCTCAACCAATTGGCGGTGCGGCTGCGGCGGGGGGAACTGGCCATCTTGGCGGGGGAAGTTTTGGCAACAGGAGTTGTGGAGGCTCCAAGAGGGGCAAAACCAGAGGCGATCCGGCGGCAGTTTGAGCACCTTTTGGCCCAGGCGGAACAGCGGGCCCTTGCCCTTGGATCCCAGCCCATGCCCCCTCTGGAAAACGCGATCTTGATCCGCCGCGAGGATGCCGATCAAGCCTTGGAGAAGTTGCAAGAGCCCGGTAGCTGGGCGGTGCGCATTCTCTCTGTTACCAACCGGCTCAAGGGGGAGCCTGTGCCTGTGCTCGTGCAGATTTACCCCAACCAGCGGATTTTCGCCAAGGGATCCGTGCTGGCCCACGGGGTGATTCAACCGGGTTTGAGCGAAAATCAGATCCAACAGCAACTGCTGGGGCTGCTGAACCAGGCCAATCAGCGCTCGCAAGAGGAGGGGCTTCTCTCCGATCCCATCACCGGCACTGTGGGGGAGTTCTCCCAGGTCAAGTTTCTGGAGGTTGTGCAGCATCTCCGCCAGAGCACCACCCCTCTGGATGTGAAGCTAGTTGCCGACACCGACATCTACACGGCAGGACCGTTGCGGGTGAGTTTTCTGATGGCGGAAGCTTCTGGTCAACCCGGCTCTTCTGGGGCTCAGCAGGCGGGGCGTCCTGAGGGATGACGGATTCACTCCATTCGGCAAGGCTGAAGAGCGAACGAGTGCTGATCGGTTTCGACCCAGGGCGCGACAAATGCGGCATTGCTGTGGTGCAGGTGTTTACGCAAACGGAGCTGAAGGTTTTACACCGGGAGGTGGTCCCTTCCGCGGCAGCGCTGTCTAGACTACAAACGCTCCGGCAACAGTTTCAGGCGGAGCAAGTGATCCTGGGCAATCAGACGACGGCCCAAGCCTGGAAGTCTCAACTGGAATCCATTCTCCCCCCGCAGCAGATTGTCCTGGTGGATGAGCGGCACAGCTCCCAAGAGGCCCGTCAGCGCTACTGGGATTTTCACCCACCGCAGGGATGGGAGCGGCTGTTGCCCAAGGGGATGCGGGTGCCCGCCAAGGCTTACGATGATCTGGTGGCTCTCATTCTGGTGGAGCGGTACTGTCGTGGGCGAGATACGGCTGAGCCGACGTGAGCTTCTACAGGGGATCCTGCTGGGGCTAATGGCGGCAGGATGTGGGGGGCCGGATGCACACCTGCCTCTTGTCGTGGCGCTCAAGCAAGGGATCCCCGCCAGTTTGCTCAACGAGTTTCGCCGCCGCACCCAGGCCCGCTTTCGGCTGCAACTGTTGGATGAGCGGGATCAGTTGTTGGCCTATCTGCAGCAAAGCGTCCAGCCGGCTGATGCAGCCTGGTGGGATCCGGGGGGATGGTTCCGGCGGCGGCTGCCGGTGGCGGCTTTGAGTTTGTTGGGGGCCGACGCTTTGGATCGGGCCATAGCTGCCGGTTGGCTGGCTCCTCTGCCGGCAAGCCTGTTGGGAGAACGATGGCAGAATCTGGATCCCCGTTGGCAAGCTGCGGCACTCCGGGAGGGGCAGATTTGGGGTGTGCCCTGGCGCTGGGGGGTAACGGCCATTGCCTACCGCCGGGATCGGGTGAGGGAGCCCATTCGGGACTGGGCGGATCTGTGGCGGCCTGAGCTGGCCGGCAAACTGACTCTGCCGGATCATCCGCGGGAGGTGATTGGGCTAACCCTAAAGAAAATGGGCCGCTCCTACAACGATCCCCTCAACCCTGAGGATGTGGAATTACGGCAAGAGCTGGGATCCCTGCATCGCCAGGTTTTAACTTACACCTCTTCTGACTACCTGCCCATCTTGCGCTTGGCCGATAGCTGGGTGGCCGTGGGCTGGTCGCAGGATCTCTACGCCACCCAAGCCAACTACCCTGAGCTGGCAGTGGTGATCCCGGCCTCGGGATCCGCCATCTGGTGGGATGTCTGGGTGCGACCCCACGTCGAAGACCATGCCCACGAAGACAATGCCCACACAGAATCAACCCAGACAGATTCCGGATCCCTGTTGGCTGACTGGCTTGATTTTGTCTTGAATCCTGAATTTGCCCCCCGCTTGGTCAATCTGAGCGGGATCCCTTCGGTTTTGCCGCTGGATTTGGCTCAACTTGCCCCACGCCTGCAACGCAGAGCCGACTTGCAAATCTCCACTTGGCAACGCTCGGAGATCTGGCGCCCCCTGAGCTCAGCCGAAGCCGAGTCCTATCTCAACCTCTGGGATCAAATGCGGCGGGGCCTTTTGTAGAAACACAGCGAGCGCGAGCCCTCCACTCTGCAACACTTCGTCAAGGTCCGCAATGCTTCTGAGGAGCTGTGGTAGGATGCCTGCTGTCTGATGAGCCAGTCGCATTTGCATCGAGGAGAGCACCTTGAGTCTGAGAGTTGCTGTTGTGGGGGGCGGCCCAGCCGGAGCCTCTGCTGCCGAAGTTCTGGCCCAAGCTGGAATCGAGACCTTTTTGTTTGAGCGGAAGCTCGACAACGCCAAGCCCTGCGGGGGCGCCATTCCCCTCTGTATGGTCTCCGAGTTCGACCTCCCCGAGGGGATCATCGACCGCAAAGTGCGCAAGATGAAGATGATCTCCCCTTCCAACTATGAGGTGGATATCGCCCTCGAAAAAGAAAACGAGTACATCGGCATGTGTCGCCGCGAGATCTTGGATGCCTTCTTGCGCAATCGTGCCCACCAAAAAGGGGCGGAGCTGATCAACGGCAAGGTAATGCATCTGGAAATCCCCCAGAATGGCCGGGATCCCTACATCCTGCACTACAACGATTTCTCTGACGGATCGAGGCAAGGGGTGCCGCGTTCTTTGGCTGTGGATGTGGTGATCGGGGCGGATGGGTTCCACTCCAAGGTGGCAGAAGCCATTGGTGCTGGCGACTACAACTATGCGCTGGCCTTTCAGGAGCGCATCCGGCTCCCGGACGACAAAATGGCCTACTACGCAGAGCGGGCAGAAATGTATGTGGGGGACGATGTTTCTCCAGACTTTTATGCCTGGGTGTTTCCCAAGTCCAACCATGTAGCCGTGGGCACCGGCACCATGAGGGCAAACCAAGCCCACATCCAAAAGTTGCAAGCTGGGATCCGCGCCCGTGCTGCCGAGCGGATTCGAGGAGGCCAGGTGATCAAGGTGGAAGCCCATCCGATCCCAGAGCATCCCCGCCCGCGCCGCGTGGTGGGCCGTGCTGCTTTGGTGGGAGATGCGGCGGGATACGTAACCAAATCCAGCGGCGAAGGGATCTATTTTGCCGCCAAGTCAGGCCGCATGTGCGCCGAGACCATCGTCGAGACCTCCAACGGCGGCAAGCGCATTCCCACAGAGGAGGATCTAAAACTGTATCTCAAGCGCTGGGATCGCCAATACGGCCTGACCTACAAGGTCTTGGACATCCTGCAGCGGGTGTTCTACCGTTCCAATGCCACCCGCGAAGCCTTTGTGGAGATGTGCGCCGACCGGGACGTGCAGAGGATGACCTTTGACAGCTACCTCTACAAGACGGTAGTGCCCATGAGCCCTTGGGTGCAGTTCAAGATCACGGTCAAAACCCTGGGCAGCCTGATTCGCGGCAACGCTTTAGCCCCCTGAGACAACCCTACTGCCACTGGAAGGTCACCGTGACGCGATCCCAATTGGCCTCGGTTTTCAGCACACTGGCGGAGGCCCTTTGTCCGGGGGGCACGTCGCTGGGCTCAAATGCTGCCACTCGCGTATCGACAACTTCTTCTCCCCGATAGAAGGTGAAACGAGCACGGGCGTTGAGAACCGTGCGGGTGCTGCGGTTGATCGCTTCCACGCTTAGGCGGCTACCGGCCCCCACTCGTTCTTCCCGAATGGATCCCACGATTACAAAATCTCCTGGGCTAGCGGCAGACTCGGCTGGGGTGGCGGTCGGAACTGGGGTGCCAGGCTGTGGGGCCGTCTCGCTTTGCTTGGGATCCGACTGCCTCAGCAGCTCCAAAACACGGGCCAACTCCTGCTGAAAGAAAACAAAGGCTTCCCGCGATTGGTTGGCCACCTGGGCCAAGATCAGTCGATCCGACTCCTCTACCGGAATTTCCAGGAGGGGAGCTGGCCCTTTTAGGGTGACTCGGATGCTGGCGACTTCTTGGTTGATGAACTTATCCAGGTAGGGAAAGATGTTGAGAATGCAATCTTGGAAGGATCCCATCGGCATGATGCGATTGTTGGTCAGCACTAAGTCGGCCCGCTCACAGCTAGTCCGATCCTCCATATCAATTTCCAAGGGCACCCGAAAGGAGCCGAGGCTGGTGTTGGTGATGGTAACCCCAATGCCGTACACCTCCTGCCGCCAGCCGTGAATGATCTCCAGGCTGGGGCTGGTGACTTCCTCGGTGAAATACTCTCCGGCCCAGGTCGGGGATCCCCACAGAGGCAGGGCCAATAGCAGCACAGGGAAATGGCAGGTCAGTCTCCCCTTCACCTCAACCTTCCTTGACTCAACTCGCCGACTTCGGGGCAGAGCAGCGGTGTTTCCTGCTCTCCCGAGATGGCAATAGCCTAACCTAGGGCCGGCGAAACCAGCGGGGGCAGTCTTTAGCCACAGAGCGATCTTTTCAACTGCAACACCGACAGCTTGGAACCTCATCCGCTCTGCCCAAAGCGATAATCCGGTGCCTATCTTCATCAAGCTGGGGGTTGCCTTGGCGGTGGATCCCAAGGGCCATTTTGTCGGGGCAGCGCCACGGGCTCTGCTGTTTTCCGCTGGGATCCCGTCTGCGATAGGATCAGAAAGTTCAGCTTACTAGCGCAGGAGCCCCGCCCTCTGTCCGTAGGACGAGGGTCGGGAGGAATGCGGAAGTTATGATAGAACCATGACCCAAGTCCTGACCGTCCCCTGCAAGCTCAAGGTGTCCCCGTCGCAAGCCGCCAAATTGGACGCGACAATGGATGCCTTTGTGCAGGCGTTGAACTGGGTCAACCAAAACACACCAGAGAAGGTAGTTAACGCCGTTAAACTTCAATCTCTGTGCTACCGCCAAATCCGGGCCCGGTTCGGCTTGTCCAGTAACTTGGCAAGGACTACGTCCCGCTTACGCGACCAGCAGGTCTGCAGACGGCTGGCCGGTGCCCGTAAAGTTGCCCGACAGAAAAACCGTCCGGTCAAAGCGTTCAAGAGAGGCTTTGCGACCTACGATGCCCGTATCTTTTCGTTTCGCGAGAAAGACTGGACGGTGTCGCTGACCACCGTTGGGGGTCGAGAGCGCTTTGAGCTGGCGATTGGCTGTTACCAGAGAGAACAGTTGGCAGGCTCCAATCCCAAATCTGCCACTCTGGTCAAGCGCAAAGACGGTTTCTACTCCATTCAAATCTGTGTGGAAACGGAGCCATCCCCACCGCAACGCACGGATAGAGTGCTGGGCGTGGATTTGGGAAGGACGGATATTGCTCATACATCGGAAGGAGATAACTGGAATGGACAGCAGTTGAACAAAGTCCGAGACCATCACTCGCGGTTGAGGGCGGTACTTCAACGCAAAGCCAGTAAGGGCACCCGCAGTTCGCGGCGCAGATGCAGAGAACTGTTGCAACGGCTGTCTGGCAAGGAAAGACGCTTTCAGTCGCGTCAGCGTTGCGTAGCAAAAACGTGGGTCAATCATCGCATCTCCAAAGCTATTGTCTCTAGGGCAAAGGCGACAAATAGCGCTCTTGCTCTGGAAGACTTGACAGGGATAAGGACTCCGTCCCGCTGGCGCGATCGGGAAAGGGTCAATCAACAGCCACGCAGCAAGACAGAGCGTAGGCGGGCAAATAGTTGGGCGTTTTATCAACTCCGTCAATTTTTGGAGTACAAGGCTCTGCGTGCGGGGGTTGCTCTGATTCTTGTTCCGCCTGCCTACACGTCGCAGACCTGCCACCGGTGTTTGCACATTCATCCCGACCCTGCGCAATCCTATCGCAGTGGGAAGCAGTTTAAGTGTGGACACTGTGGATGGGAAGGGGATGCGGATTTGAATGGTGCGAATGTGATTGCGCTTTTGGGGGCTGTCGTAAACTAGCCTAGAGGTTCGGGCTTGTTTTGTTCTCTGGTAGAGCATAACAGGCTCAGGGCTACTGAAAGCCCGCGCTACACTGCTAAGGCGGTGTAGGGTCGGGTAGTTTACAAAGTGCCAAAATCCTAAGAGCCTCAGATCGAGTGCGACCGTGTTCCTCACCTTCTCAGCAGTATGGCTAGATCCTCAGCGTCGTGGCTCAGTCGGCTCTCCTTTTTGCGAGGGCTGATCTTCATCTTGGCCGTGGTGGTTGCCCTCGTTTACTTGGGCTTCAGCCGGGAGGTTCGCCTTGGCCTTGACCTCAAGGGAGGAACCCAGCTCACGCTACAAGCTGTGCCCACCGAGGAGGTGCCTGAAATCACCCCCGAAGTGATGCAGGGGGTAGAGGCCGTCATCCAGCAGCGGATCAACGGGCTGGGGGTGGCTGAGCCTCTGGTGCAGATCAGCGGCCAAGACCGCCTGTTCGTGCAGTTGCCGGGGGTGGCGGATCCGGATCGGGCCATTGCTCTCCTTGGAGATACAGCCCAACTGGAGTTTCGCAAGGGCTTGGTTCCCGTCGGCGCGCTGCCCCGCAACGAGCGGGGAGAGATAACAGCGGGGGAGGATCCGGATACTCTGTTTGAGCGGGTCGGCCTCACCGGGGATCTGCTGCGCAATGCCTATCCCCAAGCCCCTCGCCGCGGATCCCAGAGTTGGGAGGTGCTGCTGGAGTTCAAGCCGGAGGGGGCAGAAAAATTTACTCAGCTCACCCGAGATCTGGCCGGAACAGAACGTCCATTGGGCATTTTTCTGGACGACGTGTTGATCAGTGCCCCGATCGTGGGGCCGGAGTTTGCCCGCACCGGCATCACCGGCGGGACGGCGGTGATCACGGGCAATTTTACGGTGGAAACCGCCACTGACTTGGCGGTCAAGCTCAGGGCAGGAGCGCTGCCGGTTCCCATTCAGGTGATTGAAAATCGCACTGTCGGGGCCACTTTGGGGGAAGTGAGCGTGCGCCGCAGCCTCTATGCCGGGATCGGGGGCCTGGTGCTGGTTTTCGTCTTTATGGTGGCCTACTATCGCCTGCCAGGGCTGATTGCGGACATTGCTCTGCTTATCTACGCCCTCTGTACCTTTGCTCTCTTCCAACTGCTGGGGGTAACCATGACTCTGCCGGGGATCGCCGGCTTTATCCTCAGCATCGGCATGGCGGTGGATGCCAATGTGCTGATCTTCGAGCGCATCAAAGAAGAGTTGCGGGCCGGCAAATCCATCTACAAGTCCATTTCGGAAGGGTTTAACCGCGCCTTCAGCAGCATCCTGGACAGCAATGTGACTACCCTTTTGGTCTGTGGCGTGCTTTTCTGGCTGGGGATGGGACTGGTGAAAGGGTTTGCGGTAACCCTGGGCATTGGCATTCTGGTGAGCTTCTTTACGGCCATCACCTGCACCCGTAGCCTGCTCTTGGCGGCAATGGGGATCCCCAGCTTGCGCAAACCTGAGTTTTACGGCGTTCGGATGGAGGCGGCCCAATCATGACGGCTCAAGAGCTATCCCCCGTAGATCCCGCTTCCTCTCGCTTGCTGGACTACCGCTTTGACATTGTTGGGCGGAGCAGGCTGTGGTTTGGCTTCTCCTTGGCGGTGTTGCTGGTGGGGCTGGTCAGCATGGCCTTTTCCCTGGCTTCTCTGGGAACTCCCCTGCGGCTGGGGTTGGATTTTTCCGGCGGCACCTTGCTGGATCTGAGCTTTGAGCGGCCTGTCACCACCGAGGAGCTGCGACGGGCGCTGCAGGAACACAACCTGGGCACCAGCATCATCCAGCTGGACACCCAAACGGGCCAGGAAGCCCTGATCCGCATGCCCCCCTTGACTGAGCAAGAGCGGCTGGCCGTGGAAGCCACCCTGCGGCAGGAGGTTGCCCCCTTCCAGCGCAATCTGGTCGAGACGGTTGGCCCGACAGTGGGGCGTTTGCTCTTGCGTTCCGGCATCGTGGCGGTGCTCATCTCTTTCGGGCTCATCGTGCTGTACCTGGCCCTGCGCTTTCAGTGGGATTACGCAGTGTTTGCCATTGTGGCCTTGCTGCACGATGTGGTGTTGACGATAGGGCTATTTGCCCTTTTGGGCCTGACGGTGGGTATGGAGGCGGACAGCCTGTTTGTGGTGGCGCTGCTGACCATCATCGGCTTTTCCGTCAACGACACCGTGGTCATCTACGACCGCATCCGCGAGAATCTGCGTCTGGTGAGCCGCAAGGTCAGCCTGGCCGAGGTGGTAAACCTATCTCTGAACCAGACCTTTGCCCGCTCCCTGAACACCACCCTGACGACGATGCTGCCCTTGGTCGCCATCGCCATTTTCGGGGGGGCTACCTTGAAGGGGTTTGCCATTGCCCTGCTCATTGGCTTTACTTTGGGGGTGTATTCCAGCATTTTTATCGCCAGCCCCCTGTTGGTGTGGTGGCGGCAGCAGCGCTATGGCAAAAGTAGCGAAGATGCCCGCGCAGGCAGGGATCCCGATTCACTTCCCTCTGAGGGCTAGGTCGTGTTGATCTTATGTTAGGATAGAGAGAATAATTTATAGAGGAAAGAGGATGAAGTTGGTTTTTTTAGATGAAAACAAATGGCAGAA
>NZ_JBSSCZ010000043.1:0-13132 GCF_054060215.1 Thermostichus sp. OS-CIW-30
CTTTGCGGGATACCGCCTTCCTGCTCAGAGATAGGCAGGATGCGATCGCTTCTTTCCTGAACCATGTTCAGGAGAGTTCAGCGTGAATGTATCAGGAACGGTTCGAGCCGCAGGGATCAGTGGGTGGCGCTCAGTTCCTTGGTTGGGCAGCATTGCAGAGCAGCAGGGCATCTGGATCCCAAAGGATCTGCCCATCAAGAGCCATTCTCCCCAACACCGGCATTCCTACTTGGGCTTCCAGGCGCGGGATCAAAGTTGCATCCAGCTTTTCCAAGGCTTGGGGATCCCTAGTTTCGGTCAGGGATCCAACCAGCACCCATCCCAAACCACGGGCCCTGGCTTGGCGTAACAGGGCGGCAAAAGCAGCAGCTTGGCTCAGAGCGGTCTCCCGCTGCAGCGTCAGCAGCAAGCTCAACCCCCACGCATGGGCCAGATCCGCCCAAGTTTGGCCTGGCCCTATGGGATCGGCAACGCTGCCCGGCAAAACCAGTAGGGGATCTCTCTCTCCTGCCCACTCGGAGATCTGTTGCCAGAGAGCCTTGAGCTGAGCTTCCGAAGGGGTGGGATCCACACTGAGCCGGCCCCAAGGGCGTTGAACCACCTGCTGCCAAGCGTCGGCCACTGCCGTAGCTCCTGGGATCCCCGGCCAGGTGTTGGCCACCATCACCTTCATGGCTCTGCCTCCCATAGGGCGAGAAACTCCGGCTGGATCTCGAAGCCAAACACCAAAGCCATATCCCGCAGCATGGAAACGGATCCCAGGTTCTGCTGCTTAAACCACCGCATCAACACAAAGATCTTCTGATAGACAAAGATCTCCAACGCTTCTGGGTTGTAAACAATACCCTCCCGAGGGTTGAATTGGTGGGGCACCATCATAGCCGCGTAACGGGCGAGTTCTCCTTGGCGCCAATTGAGAAAGTAGGGCATCCAGGGGTAGACTGTATCCCAACGAATAAACCACAGGCGCACCTCCGGGATCTCGGACAGCTCCCGTGGATCCTCAGGGCTGCGCGGCCAATCGATGGCGCATTGCACCTGCTGGGCAGCACGCACGGGATCGGCCATCAAGGTTTTCACCAGCTCATGGCCGGGGGTGAGATCCAGAGTTTGAATGGCCTTGGCAGGAAGGTAGAGGGTAATCGGCACGGCAACACAGCTATCTGGCTTGCAAATGCAGCTTATCTCAGCTCTGTTCCATCTTGCCTGCCACCGGGATCCCCAGGCGGGTGAGATCGAGGGCAAAACCTGCCGTTACCAAAAACACTTGGTCGGCCAGGGGAGCCAGCCTTTGGGTCAGTTCCCCCATCCGATCCCGAAACCGCCGCCCCAGTGGGTAAGCGGGCACCACCCCCCAGCCCACTTCTTCAGACACCAGGAGGATCTCCCCTCTATGGCTTTGCAAGGTTGCCAAGAAGGATTGCACCAAGGGATCCCATTCTGAAGAGGGACAGTCTAGGCCCTGCGCCACCCATCCCCCCAGCGAATCCACCAGCGCACAACAGGGCTGGGGCAACTTTTGCAGTTCTGCCCCCAAGTCCCTCCCGGTTTCCCAAGTTTGCCAACTGGAAGGCCGCCGTTGCCGGTGCTGTTGAACGCGCTCTGCCCATTCTGGATCCGTCTTGGGATCGGGTTTCGGCCCGGTAGCCAGGTAGATAACCGGCAAGCCCGAAGCCGCAGCCAAACCCTCTGCCAGCCGGCTTTTGCCAGAGCGCACAGGGCCACAGATCAGCACAATCGACATTACGCTGGAAATCCACTGACGCTTGAGATTAACCTAACAACAGCGCACTTGAACTTCAGGCTCAAAAGCTCGACCATGACAGATCCCAAGCCGATATCTCCGCCTGAACAAAAGGCTGCTTCGGCCTCTTTTCGATCTGCTCAACCGCTCTGGCTCAGCCTAGCGCTGGGGATCACCACTGCTCCCGTTTTGTTGGGCTTGGTCTTGGCAGATCGGGCCGGGAAATGGCTGGGATCCCTGAGCTGGGAAGATCCGGGTTGGTGGCTGGGGGAGCGGCTGCCCAACTTAGACAGCGCCCCGCTACAGGCCCATGAGCAACAACGCAAAAACTCTGCCCCGGTCGAGAACCCCTAGCTTCTCTGTCACTTTCGTATCATAGGAAAGCGAACTAGCAGCAGGAGTTAACAGCCTTTGCGTAGACCGGCCAAACCGTCTCAGGAGTTCGCCTCCACATTCTCGGGGGTGCTGTTCTGGCTGAGCGCGTTTCTCTTCACAACGGTGTTGAGTGCTTGTCTGGGCTACCTATTTGGTCAGCGAGCTCTATCGGGGGTTTCTTCTCCCGCCACCGGCGCCGGTCGGGCTTCTCCTTCCCGCGAAGTTCGGGATCCCCGTACTGTGCCTTTGCTGAACGAGGCTGAGGTAATTGCAGCAGCCGAAGCCAGCCTTCGTCCGTCCCCAACTCCCACCCCCCTCTTTACCCCAGCACCCACGCCGGTTGCAACTCCCACTCCAACACCCACCCCCAGATTGTCTCCTGAATTGGCGGCGGCCCCGTCGCCAACTCCTCGCCCCGCCACTCCATCTCCTCCAGCTCCCCGTCCGCGTCAGCAGGACGGAGTTCCTGCCCCGCCGGCGCCCACACCACCTCCGCCCCCCCTACCAATTGCCGCCAGTGGACAGGTCTCTATGCAGGTGCTTTCGGTTCGTCGCGAGGGAAGCCAAGTGGTTCTGAATGTAGCTATGCAAAACAACTCGGCAGAGACGGTGCGCTTTCTCTATAGCTTCCTGAACATTACTGACGACAATGGACGGTCAATCAACGCGCTCACCCAAGGTTTGCCGGGGGAGCTGCCCCCCAATAGCCAAGTCTTCCAGGGAACCATCCGCATCCCAGCCTCGAGCCTAGCCGGATCCCGATCCCTGTCCCTGAGTTTGGCTGATTACCCCAGCCGCCGCCACCGAGTGGGAGCCAGTGGGATCCCAGTGCCGCCGTAACACCCCTCTTCCTTTAGCTTCAGACCACAGATCCGGTCACGTAGCGTTGCGGAGCAACAGGAGCAACAAAGTTTGTACGGGGAACATGAGGTGGAGTTGAGAAGAGGTGCCTAGCCCAACCTTTGAACAGCCTGAGGAAATCCGAGCGCTTTTTGACCGCATTGCTCCCCACTATGACTCCCTCAACCAAACCTTGAGCCTGGGCCTCCATCAGGTTTGGAAGCGTATGGCCGTGCGTTGGTCGGGCGCCAGCTCAGGAGGATATGTGCTGGATCTGTGCTGTGGAACCGGTGATCTGGCTCTGCAGTTGGCCCGCCGAGTAGGACGAAGGGGACATGTGGTGGGCCTAGATTTCTCTCCCGCCATGCTGGCGATTGCCCGGCGTCGCTCCCGGCTCTTCCCTGGCTACTCCCTGGAGTGGGTTTTGGGAGATGCCTTGGCCTTACCTTTTCCCGACAGTAGCTTCGATGCCATTACCATGGGCTACGGCTTGCGCAATGTAACCGATATTCCCCAAGCCTTGCGAGAGATTAGGCGAGTACTGAAGCCAGGACGTCGTGCCGCCATTTTGGATTTTCACCGCCCCACAGGGATCCCTCTTTGCGAACAATTTCAGCGCTGGTACTTGAACACTCAGGTGGTCGCCCAGGCCAAAACTTTGGGACTGGGATCCGAATATGCCTACATTGATCCCAGCCTAGATCGCTTTCCCTCTGGAGAAGAGCAACGACAAATGGCCCTGCAGGCAGGGTTTGCCAGTGCCAAGTTCTACCCCCTAGCGTGGGGCATGATGGGGGTACTGGTGATTGAGAAGTTTCGTATTGTTTCCATTAATTCCATTAATTCCACTTCCCCGAAGGGAAGCGACTCTCCCCGATTATAACCCTTGTCCAGAGCGGGATCCAGGGGCCTAGATCGACAGGGTCTCGTTTAAGGACTCCGTCCCGCTGGCGCGAACGGCTGCAATTTCCCCTTATTTTTCTCCGCCGAGGGGCCTGAAACCCTTGTCCAGAGCGGGATCCAGGGGCCTAGATCGACAGGGTCTCGTTTAAGGACTCCGTCCCGCTGGCGCGAACGGCTGCAATTTCCCCTTATTTTTCTCCGCCGAGGGGCCTGAAACCCTTGCCCAGAGCGGGATCGACCGGGTCAACGGAAGAATCAGGGTTTGAGGCTTGTCGCCGACCCTGTCGCTAACTGGGTTGGTGTAGAAATTGATATGGATCCTCCTGCCCCCCTTGAGGTTGCTGGGGAGCTGCCTCTGAGAAGCGGAAGCAGGGGGCCAATGAGGGCAAGATGAGAGGCTAGGGAGCGACGACATAGCAATCTTGGGAGAGGCGCTCGTTGCCTCCCCACTTTGCCAGCTTGCTTCCGCCGCAGGCAGGTATGAAGACCGGGCTTGAGACCCGGTTTTTAGGTAAAACTCCCTGAGTAAAAGTTCTCAATAGAAACTACCAAAGTTACTGCAGGAGCTGGGATCCCAATTTGGGAAGCTTGCGAACCCTAAATGCCTGGGGACTTGCTGGGTGGGCTTTCTTCGGCTACTGCTTGCCTGCGTCGATCCCCGATGCCGCAATCACCACAGCATTCCGGTCGCTTGAAGTCGTCCCAATGGATGCAAGCCCGGCAGCCTTTCAGCATTTCCGGCCAGCGCTCCCGAATCAACAGTTGCCGCAGTTTGACTTCCCGTGACTCCTGAAAGGGGTGTTGGAATTGATCCATAGCTATTGGGTTTCCCAGCTCTCTTATCTGGTATAAAAGCAGATTTGAGTTTGGGATCGAGAAATATCAGTATAGCTTAAGGTTTGGGTGACCCAATCTTTTCTGCTGGTTCTAAGACAGCCGAGATAAATCAATCCACTTTTATCCATCACCTTAGGAAAAGATTTACCAAAAAATGTAAACAGTTTACACAAAACTTAGCCCATTTTTTCTCCGCTCAAAACAAAGGTGGGATCCAGTGCCAGCAGCATTTGAGTCCGACCGCGGTGTTCCAGGCGGTTCACCGCCGATTGAATCACCTCCACATGATGAGCCCGCACAGCGGCCAGGCCGGCAGAAAGGCCGTAGAGCCCATCCAAAGAGTTGGTCGTCGCCACGACCCGCCCGTTGGGGCTGAGATGGCTCCAGCAGGCTTCCAAGATCTCGCGTAGGGGGTGGCCTCCCTCAATGCAGATGCGATCCGGTGCCGGAGAAAGGTGTTGCAGACAATCGGGGGCAGTACCTTGAATCACCTGCACGTTGGTGAGGCCAAATTTCTCGCAATTGCTCTCGATTAGGCTGACTACCTCGGCATCTCGCTCGATGGCAATCACGCGAGCTTTGGGGCATAGAACAGCCGCTTCAATGGCAATTGTGCCGGTTCCGGCGCCGATATCCCACAGGCAGTGGTTCTCTCCCAGGCGCAACTGGCTTAGCACCAACACGCGCACCTCACGAGGGCTCATCGGGATCCCTGGGATGCGTTCAAAGGCAGAGTCTGGGATCCCTGGGGTGCGGTAGGGCCAAGAGAAGGCGGCTGACATGGGTAAAGTACCGTTGCAGAGGAAGTTTGTCTATACATATCCCTCAGCATAGAGCGAATGCTCAACAGGCCATCTCCAACCTGATAGGGGTGCCGCTTCTCCCGCCCAGTCATTGCCCAGATGGGCACCACAAACGCCCTCTGAGCTCAACGGAGTGGTTGGAGCAATTCCCAACCGGCAAAGCTGCAGTCCAAAACCAAAATGATCCTGCCCCCTTGAGGAATCGAGTTGGACACTAGGGAAGTTCTGGAGACAAGCGGGATCCCTGTTACCCGAGAGCTAGTTTTGCACTGGATGTAGCTGGCGCTGCCGAAAAAAGCTGTGGTTGGGATAATGATCGCTATAGGAGGATCTTAAGGAGGTTTGCTTGAACTGGAGCTTATCAAACCATTCATCCAAAGAATAAACCTTGCTCGCAGATACAGCCAAGTCTCATCGTTTGCTCGCAACAGGAATAGGACGTATAGGCTCAATGCGAATAAGACACACAGGTTTCCTAAAAAAGTGTAGGTTTGGATGATTTGATCGGTGCTCCAGCCAAAGTCGTAGTTTAGGCGGTTCATATCCCCCCTGGCATCTCCTTGGCCGCCCAACAAAGTTCCCCAGGGAACCTCGGCCAATCCCAGTCTGATGCTGTGCCATTCCCAAAAGCTTCTCCACAGGTTGCTGCTCGCGATCCCCAGCACGACAAATCGCAAAGAGTCCCATCGCCAACGATCTGGCAGGGGAAAATAAAAGCTGGCCATCAAAAAGGTGCTGAGATAAAATTCTCCTCCAACGCCGCTAAAGACAAACAACATCTCCCAGGTGCGATTGGGCATCAGCCAGGTCATGTAAAACTGCAATAGAGCAAGAAAGATGGCCAGCACCTGCAGCCACCCAATCCGCTCCTTGCGGGCTGACCAGAAGAGTAGAATCAGTAAAAAGAGGATTCCAAAATACACAAAGGGATCCCTCTGCGAGCTAACGCTTGTCCAGCCGATGGGCAGAGGCAAAGCCCGATACCCGCTCCACCAGGCGACGGTGGCATGGCCAAATTCGTGGATCCAAATGTGAAGAGGCAAATGCAACAACTGCAACAAGCCTATGTTGTTCACCATCAGGGCCATTGCAAAAGCAGCCGGGTAAGCCCAAGCGTTGACTGCCCAGTTATCGAAGGAAAACCGATCCCAACGCTGCCGGGATCCCAGCTTTAGGCTCTGCCGCCAGAGCAAACGTGAGCCGCGGAAAGCGCAAATTTCCACTTGATCCAGCCGTGGGATCCGCAGTTGCTTCAAGATCAGAAACAGTTGGGCAGCGGCAACTTGGGGGGAGAGCGCAGGCTGGTACAGGGATCCCAGCAGGTGGACGTGCAGGGTCTCGTCGGCAAAGTCTACTCGGGCACACCAGCGACGCCGCAGCAGCTCCATCCGCACAACCTGCACAATCGACTGGGCGTGTCCAGCTCGGGCCAGGGTTAGGAGATCCGGTGGTTTGGGCATCCCAAGATACCTCGCCGGAGAACAAGCAGGAAGAAGAAGGGGCGAGCCTCTACCCATCATCCCCCAGCCCTGCAGGCAAGAGCGGAATTGCGCTCCTTCCCAGGCTGCTCCGAGGGCAGGTTGGTATAGTTGAGGGCAGCAGGTGTGGGGAGTGGATGGAAGGTCATGCCTGAATTCGGCAAGCCGAGGTCAAGGCGGATATGGGGGGCGATGCTGCTGTTGAGCTTGGCGGGAGCAGGACTGTTTCCCCCTCCCTCTGTCCAGGCCCAGACGACCACAATCCCAGGGTTATCTCGCATCGACCGCTGGCACTACGACCCTCAGCAGGGGCGGCTGGAAGTTAACACCCAGGGCGAGGTGCGGCCTTTTCTGTTCGTGCTGCAGAATCCGCCTCGGGTTGTGCTGGATTTTCCCAACACCCGCTTTGGACAGGAGCCCCAAACCCAGACTTTTGCGGGCCGTGTCGCCTCTCTGCAGATTAGCCAGCTTACGGATACCATTACCCGCTTTGTGCTGTATCTGCAGCCGGATCAGCCTCTCAGCCTCAACCAACTGCAACTGCTCACTGCCGGCCCCTCCCGCTGGGCTGTTCAATTCACCCAGGCCGGATCTCTCTCTTCTTCTCCCCCTTCATCTGCCGGCTTATTGGGAGGTTCCAGGGATCCCTTCCCGCCGTCCCCGCCTTTGCCGACACTGCCTCCCCGACGCCCGGCACCCACCCCATCTCCTCGCTCCGGCCATCAAATTTTAGAGGTATCCCCGCAAGCAGAAGGCTTTTTTATCCGTACCCAAGGCAGCCCCTCCACTACGGTGCGGCGCATCCTCGATCCGGATCGGGTAGTGGTGGATTTTCTCAACACCACCCTCAGCCCTGCCCTCACCCAGCGAGCTTATGTCATCAACCGTCTGGGGGTTTCGCGGCTGCGTATCGGGCAGTTTGAGCCCACCGTTGCTCGGGTAGTGCTGGATGTGGATTCCTCCGGTGGCGACTGGGAAGCCCGCTACGACCCACAGCGAGGTGGGATCTGGATCCAGCCTGCCGGCGGTGCTGCCCAGGCCAGCCTTTTGCCCGAGGTCAGCTCTGCCAACAGCAGTGGGCCGCTGGCCACGTTGCAATCGGTTCAGCTCCAGGGCAACCGGTTGATCATCAGCGCCGATGGATTCATGTTCTACCGGGCCGGCTGGGATCCCGAGAGTGGTGGCTACCGCATCAACGTGGCGCCCGCTCGCCTGCCCCAGTCTATGCCGGATCCCGGCTTGCCGGTTGGAGGGCCGGTGGAGCGGATCCGCTTTGTCCAGGAAGATGCCCGCACGGTCAGCATTCTGGTGCAGCCCGCCGAGGAGTTCAATGTCTTCGAGCCCAACCCCGGCCAGGGATCCCGCCGCATTACCTTGGAGCTGCGACCTCTGAATGCTCCTCCACCAATACCTCAGCCGCAGACGCCCGGCCCTGCCTCCCCTTCCACCCCCCAATCTCTGAACCGGACGGTCATTGCCATCGACCCCGGCCACGGGGGACGGGATCCCGGTGCCATCGGGGTGGATGGGATCCAGGAGAAGGACATCGTGCTCTCCGTTGCCCACCAGGTGCAACGACTGCTGCAGGAGCGGGGGTACGGGGTGGTGATGACCCGCACCGATGACCGGGAAGTGCTGCTGCAACCGCGGGTGGATATGGCCGTTCAGGCCAGTGCTGTCCTGCTGGTGAGCATTCATGCCAACGCCCTGGATCGCTCCGGCATTCACGGCATCGAGACCTACTACCTGCGACCCGATAGCGCCGAGCTGGCCGCCATCTTGCACCGCAGCTTGGTCAGGGCTACCGGCGCTGCTGACCGGGGGGTGAGACGGGCCCGCTTTTTTGTGGTGCGGGAAACACCTGTGGGTATGCCCTCCGTGCTGCTGGAGTTGGGATACGTAACCAACCCAACCGAAGGGCGAAAATTGGCTACTGCCGAATATCAGGCTATTTTGGCGCGGGCCATTGCCGATGGCATTGAGACTTTCTTGCGCAGTCGCTAGCCGTTGGCTGAGCTTGTTCATGTCTATCGGATCTCTCAATTGATCCTTAACTGATCGAATTGACGATCCAGTTGGCCCAGTTGATCTCAGAGGGAAGGCAGGGAATCTGTCGCCGAGATTCTCGAAAGCAGGGTAGGATACAGCAGCTTAGGCCAAGGTGTTGAGGAGAACGGAGCATGCAGTGGGAGTGGAAATCAGAGCCAGATCCCAGTTGGCCAATTGGGGTGTTTGACAGCGGCTTGGGCGGGCTGACGGTTTGGCGAGCCTTACGCCGCCGACTCCCCCAGGAACGGCTCATCTACTTCGGCGACACAGCGCGGTTGCCCTATGGGGAACGCTCGCCAGAGGAGATCCTGGCCTTTGTGCGGCAAATTCTGACATGGATGCAGGCACAGCCGGTGAAGCTGGTGGTGATGGCCTGCAATACCAGCTCGGCCTTGGCTCTGGACCACGTGCGGCAGGAGTTTGCCCTGCCCGTTCTGGGGTTGATCCTACCCGGCGCCCAGGCAGCACTGGCCCAAGGATCCCGCATTGGGGTGCTCGCCACGGTGGCCACGGTCAAGAGTCGCGCTTACTCAAAAGCCATTCAGGAGTACAGCGCTCTGGATCCCAAACGTTTTCCGTACCCCGTTTACTGTTGGGAGCAGGCCTGCCCTGAGTTCGTCCCTCTCATTGAAGCCGGATGGCTGGATAGCCCTGCCCTGCGACAAGCGGCTGAACGCTACTTGCAGCCCCTGTTGCAAAAAGGGATCGATACTCTTGTCTATGGCTGTACTCACTACCCCCTGCTGGATCCAATCCTGAAGCCTTTGCTGCCGTCCTCGGTCAAACGGGTAGATCCAGGGATGGCGCTGGTGGGATCCCTGGCCCGCGAATTGAGTTTGTGGGACTTGCGTCGCCCCTTGACCGCTGCTTGGGGAGAACCCCACCGTTTCTACGTGAGCGGGGATCCAGAGCGATTTGCCCAGTTGGCCACTCCTTGGTTGGGCTTTCGGCCCCAGGTAGAACGGGTGGAATTGCCGGCTTTGGATGTCAGCAACTCCCTCCGCCCCTGAGCGCCCTTCTCCTCGGGGATAAAGATTGGGGGCCCCTCAACGGGTCATCACCTGCAAGGGGAAACGTTCCGCCAACTCCCCTTCCACCTTGGGTAGCCATTCCTCTTGGAACACCCACACCTGCCCCTGCTGTACACGGCCATCGGGGTTTTGCGTCAGCTCCAGCCAGTACACAAATTGGTTTCCCCGCAGCACCACCCCTTGGATGGCAAGGGCCAAGGTATAGCCCGGACTGCCTGCCAGAGCTTCTGGGGATGGGTAGCGAATCACCTCCACTGCCTGATCCAGATCGGCGGCGATCTCCGGCCCATAGACATCGCGAATGGCTTGAAAGAGGTCTTCTGCCGTCAGTCCTTGGGGGCGAAAGAACGTCATCCGTTCCGAGCGAATCGTCTCCCGATCCAGCGGGTTGATGATCCGTCCCGGCGGAGCCACCGAAGCCAAGAACGTAAAACGGGATCCATCCGGCTCCACTCGGTTGATGTTCAGGGTTTCGCCCGGACGGGGCCGCAGCACAGGATTGTCCCTCACCCAGGCCGCCACCTGATCCGGAGATTGCCCAGGGATCCCCCAAGCTGCCAACTGAAGGCCCGTCGCCCAACAGGCCATTGCCAAACCGGTTCCTTGCACCCAACTACCCCAGAGAGCCCTTGTTGGCTTTACACCCAAGACCGGCCAGCGATTGCAACGCACGTTCCCATTCCTCCGGGCAAACAACACAAAAACACCACAGTAGAATTAGAGAGACTAAGAGATAAATTGAGCGGGCATGGGCAGAACCATCCTCGATGCAAGCGCCCAACAGTCTTGCCCTTCCCCACTGTATCTGAAGATGTCGGTGCGCCTGTTGCGCCTGAGCGCGAGCATCACGGCCAATAGCTGCAAGGATCCCTCGGCAAGATACGCAGATCCCCGGCGGCTTATCCGCCAAAACGTAAAAAGTATCTTAAGATCAACGGTAAGCAAATCTCATACCCACTAGGTCAGCACCTCAGGAGGTAACCGATGGCTCTCGTTGCAATGCGGACGCTACTGGATCATGCCGCCGAACATGGCTACGGCATTCCTGCCTTCAACGTCAACAACATGGAGCAGATCCAAGCAATCATGCAGGCAGCCCATGAAACCAACAGCCCCGTTATCCTGCAAGCCTCTCGAGGGGCACGCAAGTATGCGGGCGAGAACTTTCTGCGGCACCTGATCCTGGCGGCAGTGGAGACCTACCCCCACATCCCCGTCGCCATGCACCAAGACCACGGCAATAGCCCGGCTACCTGCTATTCCGCCATCCGCAACGGCTTCACCAGCGTCATGATGGATGGATCCCTCAAGGAAGATGCCAAAACCCCGGCCAGCTACGAGTACAACGTGGCCGTTACCTCCGAGGTGGTGAAAGTGGCTCATGCAATCGGGGTGAGTGTGGAAGGGGAACTGGGCTGCCTGGGATCCCTGGAGACGGGCCGTGGGGAAGCGGAAGATGGCCACGGCGCGGAAGAGGCGCTCAGCCATGACCAACTCCTCACCGACCCCGACCAAGCGGTGGACTTTGTGGAGCGAACTCAGGTGGATGCGCTGGCCGTAGCCATTGGTACCAGCCATGGCGCCTACAAGTTCTCCCGGAAGCCCACTGGTGACATCCTCGACATGGAGCGCATTGCTGAGATCCACCGCCGCCTGCCCAACACGCACCTGGTGATGCACGGTTCCTCCTCGGTGCCCAAGGAGCTGATCGACATCATCAACGAATACGGCGGCTCCATTCCCGAGACTTACGGTGTGCCGCTGGAAGAAATTCAGCGGGGCATCCAAAATGGAGTGCGCAAAGTAAACATCGACACCGACAACCGCCTGGCCATCACAGCTGCCGTGCGCCGCGCTCTGGCCGAGAATCCGAAAGAGTTTGACCCCCGCCACTTCCTCAAGCCTTCCATCAAGGAAATGCAAAAAGTCTGTGCTGAGCGCTACATTGCCTTCGGCTGTGCTGGCCATGGCACCAAAGTTCCGGTGGTTACCTTGGATGAGATGGCAGCCAAGTATGCTTCTGGAGCTTTGGCGGCTCAGGTGAAGAAGACCGTTGCGGTCTAGTCCCCACATCCTGCAAGAACTCTAGAATGCTTGCCGGGGCGCTTCCAGGGTTTTCCTTGGAGATCAGCTAGGTCACTGGACTCAGATTGGACAAATAAGGGGATCCAGCTGGGATCCCCTTTTGCTTTGGAGGAACTTGATGCGTTTTGGGGGTCAGGCAGCTTTTGCCGCAGAACGTTTTTCCGTCTCAATTTGATGGTTCAGCAACGCCAAGCTTAGGCAGTCCAACAGTTCCAGGTCAGCCTCAGAGTAGCGCCGCTGAAAGAGCAGCTCATTGATGCGGTTCTCTTGGCCCAAGCTGAGGAAGCTGCTGCGGAACACCTGCTCCACGATTTCTTGGATGCTGGAGGGCAGAGTAACAGAGTCAAGACTTGTATTCATGGCTGGTTCTGTTTGAGAGATGGTTTTTGAAGGGAGAAGACTATCTTTGCCAAGAGGTGAGGTAGCGCTGCTCGATGTCCTGCAGGGAAAGATGGGAAGCCCTGGGCCGCGGCTCATTCACGGAGGAGACATCGTTCTGCCACTTGAGGGATACTCCCAGCAGTGCTCCCAAAGAGAAGCTCTCGCTCAATAGGGCTGCTATGCGGTAAGTACGGTAGTCCAGGGTTAGATCTTCACTGACTTGCATCTGTTTTTCCTCCGTATTTCTAACGTTCATGCCCCTATCATAGCCTCGAGATCAGTGGAAGTACAGAGAAACATCGAGGATTTGCGTAGGCAATTTGTACGTTTCTTCTACGCGATTTGGCGGATATCGGTGGGATCCCAGGGGTCTTTGGGGCGGGTTCAGGGTTGAGTCAGGGATCCCAGCCCAGCAGAGCACAGATGTCCGCAGCCAGGGTGGCGGCGTTGAAGGGTTTGCCGATGAGGCCATTGGCTCCAAGCTGAGCCAGAGAGGAGGGTGAAACTGGGAAATTGACATCCTCCCCGGCCTTTAGGCCGGAGATTCCTACCACGCTACGCATGGATGGCTCCTTGCGCAGTCGTCTCGGCGGGTTCCTGCTTCCG
>NZ_JBSSCZ010000044.1:0-11631 GCF_054060215.1 Thermostichus sp. OS-CIW-30
TGTTCTCGTTTTGACAAATTGGCCAGGAACTTCTTGAGTTTTCTCTATCTCGTCAGTGCTCTCTTTTGGCTCAAATGAAAGATCAACACAACCTAAAAAGATAATGGTATAGCATGCAGGGATCCATGTATCCCGACGCTAACCCTGCGGGTAGAGCGCGGGGCTTGTTGCCCCCGCACCCCCGTTGGTTAAACATTAGGTTGCCCAGGAAAGGGATCCCAGCGGCACTCACGTTGTATTATTGGCTACTTCAGCCGGCAGGTCGAGCCTCTTTTGGGGAATCGGGCTAGATTGGATCCCACTGTTGATTTCTGCTGTCCACTTCTAGGGTTCTGGCGGCATGAGTTCTCCGGCCATCCAGTGGTATCCCGGCCATATTGCCAAGGCAATTGGCCAGTTGCGGGAAGAGTTGCAGCGGGTGGATGCAGTCATCGAGGTGTTGGATGCGCGGATCCCGTTGGCCAGTCGTCATCCTGAGCTGGGCCGGTGGCTGGGGGAAAAACCTCGCCTCCTGGCTCTGAACAGGGCGGACTGCATTGAGGCTGGGGATCTGAAAGCTTGGCAGGAGTATTTTTTACGGCAAGGGATCCCTGTCTATCCCACCAATGGCCGCTCAGGAGAAGGGGTGAATCGCCTCAAGCAGGCGGTCTTGCACTTGGGGCAATCGGTCAACACGCGGCGTCAACAGCGGGGCATGCGACCGCGGGCCGTTCGGGCGGTGGTGGTGGGCTTTCCCAATGTGGGCAAATCTGCTTTGCTGAATCGACTGTTGGGGCGGCGGGCAGCTGAGAGCGCAGCACGTCCTGGGGTGACGCGGCAACTGCGGTGGGTGCGGCTGGGGGGAGAGTTGGATCTGTTGGACTCGCCGGGCATCATACCGCCCTCTCTGCCGGATCAACAGGCGGCCTCTCTATTGGCCATCTGCGATGACATCGGCGAAGCGGCCTACGATCCCGAACGGGTGGCGGCCCACTTTTTGGATCAAGTGCTGAGGGTGCAGCCCCAAGCCGGATCTCTCTTGCAAAAGCGCTACGGTTGGCCGGATCCGATCCCTCCCGGTGGTGCTGCAGTGCAGGAGTTGGCCGAGCGGCGGTATCAAGGGGATCCCCAGCGGGCGGCACGGCAAGTTCTCAACGACTACCGCAAGGGCTTGCTGGGGCCGCTGGCCTTGGAACTCCCTCCCAAGGCTTGAGCCCCTTAGAAGAAATCACGAAAGAAAGTCACGTTGTTGCTATGGGCAGAGGAACCGCAACGCTGTCGCGATAGGCCGCTGTGGGAACTTGCTCACCTCAATGTGCAGGCGCTCCAGTAGGGGAATAGCAGCGGGCATAGAAAAAGCTTGGGCCGAAGTAAGCCGAGGGCAAATAGCGGATCCCCCACAAGCGCTAGGTAGTGATACGCTGTTTATCAGGTTAGATCCGGAGCGGAGCCATCGCAATGCTGAAATGCACCACTCGCCACGTCCACATTTTTGCCGGTGAAGTTACTGCAGACAACAACTTCGTGCCCCGCGACGACCTGTTTACCCTCGATGTGGATCCGGACAACGAGCTGGTCTGGACTGATGCTGCCCTGCAAAAGGTCTATGCCCGTTTCGAAGAGTTGGTGGAAGAATACCGGGGGCGAGACTTGACCGAGTACAATATCCGCCGCATTGGGTCTGACCTGGAACATTTCATCCGCTCCCTGCTCAAGCAAGGGGAGATTGCCTACAACCTGCAGGGGCGTGCCCCCAACTTCAGCATGGGCTTTCCCCAGATCCCTGCTGAAGAAATTGTCGGCCAATACATCCCCAAGGGCTAGCTCTTTGCCGGTTCTGGACAGAGTTTTTGATTGTTCTGCATCTAAGGCTTTTACCCATCTGATTGTCGGAGCGTTTCCCCATGTCTGGAGAACCCACCCCCGAGGCCGCTGCTGCCGAGAAACCCGCTGAAGCTGCCAAGCCTGCTGCTGAGGATTCCCCCAAAGCCGCTGCGAAAAAAGTTGCTAAGGAAGAAAAGCCCTTCGAGCAACAGATCACGGAAGAGGTGATCCCGGCGGCCATTGCGGCTTTTCAAAAGCGCGGGGTCAACGATCTGGAGCTGCGCCTAGAAGGCAAGACGCTGGTCGGCGCGTTTGCAGGAGGCAAGAAGCAGTTCAGCGTGCTGTTTGCTGAGGGATCCTTGAATGGCCGCAAGTTCTTCCGCTGTACCACCGAAGGATCCCCGGCCAGCACCATCGAGTCTTTTATGATCGACGAGCGGCGCGTGGATGTCAACCTATTCGTGTTTTATTTGGTGCAGCGCCTTTACGCTCAGCAGTGGTATTGAGTTCGCGTGACCTTGAAGGATCCCTGGCTACCCCTAGCCGGAGAGAGTAAGCCTGCTCGCAAGAGACGAGGGGAGGTGCAGCCGGCTGCAGTTACCGTAAAGCCAGGATCCATCCGGCCATGTTCTTTGGCATGCCCACGATCCCAGAACGGGCACCTTGGCTGCCGCCTTCCCGGAAGATGAGCTGCGCACTTGGCTCGAAGAACGGTACCGCCCCAGCGGGATCAGCCGTTCATAGTCGCGTTTCAGGTTAGGGTGAGAGGCCTGGGCTACTGATCGCGCCAGCGGGACGGAGTCCTTGAAAAGCCTTCTGGCCCCGTGCATTCAACGTTTCTAGTTTGAATCGAAATGCCCATAATTGCCCAGAGGGCTGCTCCCGTAGATCAGGTTCCCCGGCAAACGGCGCAGCTGGGGCTCGAACCCGGTCGGCCCAGAGGTTGTTCCCCAGTGCAGGGATCCCTTGCCATTGGGAGGGATGTTCTGTCGAGGCCAAAAAGATTATCGTTTGTAAAGAAAGCTAAGGCGGTGCTACGGGAGGTCTCGAAATGTACATCGTGCAGATTGCGTCTGAATGTGCCCCGGTCATCAAGGCGGGGGGACTGGGGGATGTGGTGTACGGCCTCAGCCGGGAGCTGGAAGTGCGGGGGCACTGTGTCGAGCTGGTTTTGCCCAAGTACGACACGATGCGCTACGACCAGATCTGGGGCTTGCACGACGCCTATCGCGATCTCTGGGTGCCCTGGTACGGGGGAGCCATTCACTGCTCGGTGTACTGCGGCTGGGTGCATGGCCGCCTTTGCTTTTTTATTGAGCCCCACTCGGGCGATAACTTCTTCAATCGCGGGTGTTATTACGGCTGCCCGGATGACAACATGCGTTTTGCTTTTTTCAGCAAGGCGGCTCTAGAGTTTCTCCTACAAAGCAACAAGCGCCCCGACATCATCCATTGCCACGACTGGCAGACAGGGTTGGTACCGGTGCTGCTGTTTGAGATCTACAAGTACCACGGCATGGGAAACCAGCGGGTGTGCTACACCATTCACAACTTCAAACACCAAGGCTTTGGCGGCCCAGAGATTCTTTGGGCTACCGGCCTCAACCGCGAACCCTACTACTTCCACTACGACCGTTTGCGCGATAACTTCAACCCCTTTTCTCTCAACTTTATGAAGGGGGGAATTGTTTTTTCCAACTTTGTCACTACGGTCTCTCCCAATCACGCGCTGGAGGTGCAATTTGGCGACTACGGCTATGGACTTGGCCATACCCTCTACTTGCACCGGCACAAGTTTCGCGGCGTTTTGAACGGCATCGATTACGACATTTGGAACCCGGAGATCGACCGCTTTATCCCCGTGCGCTACACTGCTCAAACGCTGGAAAATAAAGCTAAAAACAAAAAAGCTCTGCGGGATCGGCTGCTACTGCAGGATGTTGACAAGCCTATCGTGGCCTATATCGGGCGATTGGACGAGCAAAAGGGCGTGCATTTGGTGCATCATGCCATCTACCGCTCCCTGTTCAAAAATGCCCAATTTGTTCTGCTGGGATCCGCTACGGAGCGAGGGATCGGCGCTTGGTTTGCCCACGAGAAAAGCTACCTCAACGACAACCCCGATGTTCACATTGAGTTGGGCTTTAACGAAGAACTTTCCCACCTTATCTATGCGGGGGCAGACATCATCGTAGTGCCCAGCCACTACGAACCCTGTGGACTCACTCAGATGATTGGCTTGAAGTATGGCACAGTTCCGGTGGTGAGAGGAGTGGGTGGCCTGGTGGATACTGTCTTCGACCGCGACTACGATCCCCACAAATTGCCCGAACAACGCAATGGTTACGTCTTTTATCACACAGATCCAGCTGCTTTGGAGTCGGCTCTGGATCGGGCCATCGACCTTTGGTACACCGCTCCTGACCAGTTCCGTCAACTGCAGATTCAAGGCATGAGCTACGACTACTCCTGGAACTATCCTGGCAAGGAGTATCTGGAGATCTACGACTTCATTCGTCACCGCTGAGCCCAACAGCGATCCCCAGCGATCCCAGCTCTTGACCCCAAGGACGAAATGCTGGACGATAGGTAGCAATCTTGGGCTTAACCTTCTCTACAGATTTGCTGCTGAGAAGGGTAAGTCTGCTCCGTTATCTTTCCCTGTCTGTAAGGATCCCCGGCTGCCATGGGTTATCTCGCCTTGGTACTCCACGCGCACCTGCCGTTTGTGCGCCACCCTGAGCAAGACTTTGTGCTGGAGGAAGAATGGCTCTACGAAGCCATCACGGAGACCTATGTGCCGCTGCTGCACATGTTCGAGGGGCTACAGCGAGATGGCATCGACTTTCGTTTCACCATGTCCCTGACGCCGCCCTTGGTGTCGATGCTGCGGGATCCCTTGCTGCAGGAGCGCTACGACCACTACCTAACCAAATTGGAAGAGCTGGCCCAGCTGGAGTACGACAAAAACGCCACCAACGGCCACATTCGCTACCTGGCGGAGCACTACATCAAGCAGTTTGCCATGGTGCGGGATCTCTGGGAGCGCTACGACCGGGATCTGGTGCGGGCCTTTCGACAGTTTCAAGACAGCGGCAACCTGGAGATCATCACCTGTGGGGCTACCCACGGCTACCTGCCCTTGATGCAGATGTACCCGCAGGCAGTCTGGGCGCAGTTGATTGTAGCTTGTGAGCACTACAACGAACACTTTGGCCAGTGGCCGCGGGGGATCTGGCTGCCGGAATGCGCCTACTACCAAGGGCTGGAGCGGATGATTGCCGATGCCGGCCTGCGCTACATGATCACCGACGCCCATGGTCTTCTCTACGCCAAGCCCCGGCCTCGTTACGGCATGTACGCCCCTATTTTTACCGAGACCGGCGTCGCCGTTTTCGGGCGGGATCACGAGTCTTCGCAGCAGGTGTGGTCGGCAGAGGTGGGCTATCCAGGGGATCCGGTTTACCGCGAGTTCTACAAAGACCTAGGGTATGAGGCCGACTACGAGTACATCAAGCCTTACATCATGCCCAACGGCCAGCGGAAAAACACCGGCATCAAGTACCACCGCATCACCGGGCGCAACCTGGACCTGGGGCAAAAGCAGCTTTACGACCCCTATTGGGCGCGGGAGAAAGCGGCAGAGCATGCGGGCAACTTTATGTTCAACCGCCAGCGGCAAATCGAATATTTGTACAGCGTCATGGGCCGCCCGCCGCTGGTGGTGGCCCCCTACGATGCGGAGTTGTTCGGCCACTGGTGGTACGAGGGCCCTTGGTTTTTGGATTTTCTCATCCGCAAGAGCTACTTCGACCAAAACACCTACCGCATGACTCACCTGGCGGAGTACCTGCGGGAGAACCCCACCCAGCAGGTGTGCAAACCTGCCCAGTCCAGTTGGGGGGCGCGCGGCTTCCACGAGTACTGGCTCAACCCCACCAACGCCTGGATCTACCCCCACCTGCACAAGGCCACCGAGCGGATGATCGAGCTGAGCCGTCGCGAGCCTGCCGATGACCTAGAATGGCGGGCCTTGAACCAGGCGGCGCGAGAATTGCTACTGGCTCAATCGTCTGACTGGGCTTTTATCATGCGCACAGGGACGATGGTTCCCTATGCAGTGCGCCGCACCAAGTCCCATCTGCTGCGCTTCAACCACCTCTACGAGAAGATCAAAGAGGGTCAGTTTCGGCGAGAAAAAGCCACCCCTGAAGAGGAGCAGTGGCTGGCCAAGGTGGAATACATGGACAACATCTTCCCCAATATCAACTACCGGGTTTACCGACCCCTCTAAGCCGGTTGGGCAGGTCTGGAGGGTGCCTGCTTCCGACCGCCAGAGACACCAGAGGCAGAAGTTTCCGGCTACCCTCCTTGAGGGGATCGAACTACCCCAGGGCAGGAGGGATCCTCCGTTCGTTGCGCTGATCCCAACCTTCCTCTCCTTTTGGGAAAGGGGCAGGAGTCGCTCGTGTTGGCCTCGCAGAGCGCTCAGGGAGCGTTTTAATCTGGCTTGTTCAGTAGCCCCGATATCCCCGAAGACTCCCTGCTGCTGGGGCCCGCCTTCCCCAGCCGAATGGCCAGGCCACCGATTCTAGAGCTTGGTGCCGCACTCGGCGCAAAACTTGTGCAGGGTGGGGTTTTTGGTGCCGCAATTGGGGCAGTAGATCAGCTCGGCGGCTTGTTCCAGTTGCCGCTTCTCCGGCAGCCCGATCATCTGATAGTTAGCTTTGCCGGCAGGCACCATCGGGTAGCAGTTTTCGTCCCGCTTGACCACAAAGTCGGCCACTACCGGCCCCTCGTGCTTGAGGATCTCCTGGATGGCATCTTCCAGTTGATCGGGGTGATCGACGCGGATCCCTTTCACCCCAAAAGCCTCGGCTAGCTTAACAAAATCCGGCATTCCGGGAGACATATCCGAGTGGGAGTAGCGCTCGCCGTGGAAGGCCTGCTGCCACTGCCGCACCATGCCCTGCCAGCCGTTGTTGATGATGGCCACTTTGGTGGCAATGCCGTACTGAGCCACTGTGCCCAGCTCTTGCATGTTCATCTGGAAGCTGGCATCGCCACTGATGCAGATGACTTCTTCGTGAGGCAGGGCTACCTTGACTCCCATCGCCGCGGGGAACCCGTAGCCCATGGTGCCCAGCCCAGAACTGGAGATCCATTGGCGCGGCCCGTTGCGCAGAAACTGCGCCGCCCACATCTGATGCTGGCCAACATCGGTGGTGTAGTAGGCGTGGGGAGCATGACGACGAAAGGCATCGATCACCTGTTGGGGGGCAATCACGCCTTCGTAGCTGGGCACCTGCAGGGGATAGTCCCGCTTCCAGCGCTCGATCCGATCCAGCCAGGCCTGAGTTAGGCCTGGAGTAGAGGGCATTTTGCTCAGTTGGGCCAACATCTCCACCAGAACGGTGCGCACATCCCCTACAATCGGCACATCCGGCGCACGGTTTTTGCCCACCTCGGCTGGGTCGATGTCGATGTGAATGACTTTGGCGTGCTTGGCAAATTCATCTAGCTTGCCGGTCACGCGATCGTCAAAGCGGGCCCCCACCGCAATGAGCAGGTCGCACTCGGTGACGGCGAAGTTGGCATAGGCCGTGCCGTGCATGCCCAGCATCCCCACCGACAGGGGATCGTTCTCATCGAAAGCCCCTTTGCCCATGAGGGTGGTGGTCACCGGGATCCGATAGGTGTGGGCCAGCTCGGCAATTTCGGCGTGGGCACCGGAGATGATCGCCCCACCTCCCACATACAGCAAGGGCCGCTTGGCCTTCAGGATCAGCTTGGCCGCTGTGTGGATTTGCCGTGGGTTGCCACGCACGGTGGGCTTGTAGCCGGGGATGTTGATCTCGCTGACGGGTTGATAGTCAAACTCTTCCAGGCCCACATCTTTGGGGATGTCGATCAGCACCGGCCCGGGCCGCCCTGTCCCGGCAATGTGAAAAGCCTCTGCCACGATCCGAGACATTTGGCGCGGATCCCGTACCACGTAGGAGTGCTTCACAATGGGCAGGGTGATGCCAAAGATGTCCGTCTCCTGGAAGCCGTCGGTGCCAATCAGATGGCGAGGTACCTGCCCAGTGATGACCACCATGGGTACAGAGTCCATCATGGCGTTGGCGATGCCCGTCACCAGGTTGGTCGCCCCTGGGCCAGAGGTAGCAAAACACACCCCCACCTTGCCGGTGGCGCGAGCATATCCGTCGGCGGCGTGGGCAGCCGCTTGTTCGTGGCGTACCAGGTAATGTTTGAGAAGGCCCTGAGACTCAGCTTTGTACAGCTCGTCGTAGATGGGGAGGATGGCTCCCCCCGGATAGCCAAAGATGTGTTGCACCCCATGCCGGTGCAGGCTGTCCACCAACGCATATCCACCAGTCGCCACGGTGTCTCCTCCCCACTGAGATGACCGAACGTCAAACGCCCGCTCTCAGGAGCGCCAGCGCAGACAGGGTACTGGCCAGAAGTTGGCCAACTTTGTATTCAATTCTACAGTCTAGCAGTGGTTTGCTTTGGAATCGCTTAGACTTTCACGGTCGGCTAAAGTAACACTGGGGATCCCTGGGGATCCTCGCCGGAGTGTTGAGAGTGCCCTATCCATGACTGGAGAGCCAACCCCCATTGACCCCGGGCCGGAGCGGTCTCAGGGCAGCTTGCTGCTAGCTGTGCCCATCCTCGGATCCCCGCACAGTGCTGTGGGATCCCGACAGTGGCTGGTATGGGGAGCGCTGGGGATCTTTCTGGTGGGTCTGGGGTTGCGCCTGTGGCGGCTGGACGAGTTCCCGGCACCTGTGTTCGATGAGGTGTACTTCCCGGAGTTTGCCCAGAACTACCTGGATGGCAAGCCTTTTTACGATGTGCATCCCCCCTTGGGCAAGTACTTCATTGCCCTTAGCATTCAGGTGTTTGGCCGCAACGAGTGGGGATTCCGCTTCGCCACTGCTTTTTGCGGATCCCTGATCCCTCTGTTGCTGACCGGTTTAGCCTACCGCCTCACCTACCACGTGGGCTTTGCTCTGTTGAGCGGGGTTTTGCTGCTGACCGATGGGGTGTTTCTGGTGGAATCCCGCTTTGGCCTGATCAACGTGTATCTGGTAGCCTTTGGGCTGGCAGCGACCATTCTGTTGCTGAGAGGTCTAGAAGGCCAAGGTTGGCGACGGGCTGCTCACTTTGCTTGCTCCGGGATCCTGTTGGGGGCGGCAGCTTCGGTGAAGTGGAATGGCCTCTGGTTTACCTTCATGTTTGCTCTGTTGGGGATCCTCGTCTGGGGGGTGGTCTGGCTGCGCCCGCAGTGGATCCCACGGTTGGGCATTTTGAGCCAGATTCGTCATCTGCGCTGGTGGCACTATGCGTTCTGCTTCGTCCTCGCTCCGCTGGCCTTTTATGCCATTCAGTGGATCCCGCACCTGCAGCTGAATCCCCAACAGGGACTAACTCTGGATTGGAGCTGGACGGGCATCCAGAATTATTTCCGATCCCTGATGCTCATCAACCAATCCATCTACGGCGGCCACATGGCAGCCCACCTGGTGGTGAACGAAGAGACCCTTGTTCACCCCTACTGCTCCACCAGCTTGCGATCCCTGGTGGCTTGGTTCCCGGCTTTGCGTCCTTGGCTGACCACCCCCTTGGCCTCGGCAGGAGCTTGGTCCTGGCCAATTCTGGGCCGCCCCGTGGCCTACTACTTCAGCAGTCAGGGCAACCTCTGGCAAGCTGTTCATGGCGTGGGCAATCCTTGGCTGTGGTGGCTGGGGACGGGATCCATCTTGGTGCTTGTCTGGCGAGGGATCCGCCACTTTCACGGTCTCGAAGCCTTCATTTTGATCGGCTATGCGGCCAATTACCTGCCTTGGTTTAGGGTCAGCCGCTGCGTTTTTATCTACCACTACATGAGCGCTCTGGCGTTTAGCACCCTAGCCCTGGCTTGGTTGGTGCTGCTGGGCTGGCAGAGCTATCGCCGCTTTTGGCGCGGGGCGAGCATCACGGCGGTGGCCTTGGTTTTGGCGTCCTTTGTCTTCTTTTTCCCCGTTTGGCTTGGCCTGCCCCTCAGTCCAAGCGGATTCTACGCCCGCATGTGGTTTCGCTCTAGCCCGGTGCCGCTGTTCTGTTTCAGCCCCCAATCCTGCCAACAGCCCCCGCTGCACCTGCCGCCCATCCCCGGCTTGAACTGGATCTAAGGGAGGCATGGTAAGCTTTGTGAAGTTTGTTTCGTGAAATGCGGCGCTCCGTTACCGAAAGATGGAGCGAGGTTCGCGAAACCCTTGTGGTGGAGGTAGTGGAAACGTCATGGCCCGATCTTGCCCGAGTTCTGCCAACTCTCCCCGCCGTCCACTGGCTTACCCAGAGCAAGCTGTCCCGGTTGGGGTGATCGGGGTAGGCAACATGGGCCAGCACCACACCCGCGTTTTCAGCCTGATGAAGGATGTGCGGGTCGTGGGGGTAGCGGATATCAACGTGGAACGGGGATTGGATGTGGCCAGCCGCCACCGCGTTCATTTCTATGAGGACTACCGCGATCTGCTGCCCCATGTAGCTGCCGTGGCCATTGCCGTGCCGACGGTTCTGCACCACGAGGTGGGTATGGCCTGCCTGGAGGCCGGGGTACATGTGCTGATCGAAAAGCCCATCGCTGCCAGCATCAGCGAAGCAGAATCGCTGGTGAACCGAGCTGCCGATTGCAATTGTATTTTGCAGGTGGGGCACATCGAGCGCTTCAGCCCTGTTTTCCAAAAGCTGGGCCAAGTCTTGCAAAGTGAAGAACCTCTGGCTTTCGAGGCTCACCGTCTCAGCCCCTATTCCGACCGCGCCAGCGATGTGTCGGTGGTATTCGACTTGATGATCCACGACATCGACCTATTGCTGGAGCTGATCCCATCTCCCGTGACCCAGATTACCGCCAGCGGCAACCGCATCTCCAAGCTGGGCTACCTGGACTACGTCACGGCTACTCTCACTTTTGCCAACGGTGCCATCGCCACCCTCACTGCCAGCAAGGTCACCCACCGCAAGGTGCGCAAAATTGCCGTCCACTGCAAGAATGCCTTGGTAGAAGCAGATTTTCTACACAATGAGATCTCGGTGTACCGCCAGGGATCCGTCAGCAGCACCAGCGACTACGGCCAAATGCCCTACCAGCGGGATTGTTTGATTGAGAAAGTCCACACCGACAATATCGACAAGCTGCATGCCGAACTGGAGCACTTCATCAATTGCGTGCGGGGGGGCAACCAACCTTCTGTGGGTGGGGAACAGGCCCTGAAAGCATTGAGGCTGGCCTCGGAGGTAGAGCGGATTGCTCTGGATGGATGTGCCTGGAGCGAAGCCAAGCCCCGCCGTAGTCTCCTATCCTAGTCTTTAACGCAAGCCCCAGATGGGGGCAGAGCCCTGTTGTTGGCCCATAGCCATTCCAGCATCAGGCTGGGGAAGAAAAAGCGACATTCGCGCCCGCGGAGTGCAGCTCTATTTGTTGCTGTTGCCAGTCCACCACTCAATACTCCTGTAGCCCAAGCCGACTGTAAAGCTTGAGCTTAGTTTGCTTATCTTGGCCAATATTGCGAGCTCCAGGGCTCAGCACTTCTACCGCCGATTCTGGGGCACTGTGGAGTTTGCCATCCGCCCCTAACGCTGTTCTCAGCTAGAAATCGCAGGAGCCCCGCACTGTACCTGTAGGGTCAGTGTCGGGAGGAATGCGGAAGTTATGATAGAACCATGACCCAAGTCCTGACCGTCCCCTGCAAGCTCAAGGTGTCCCCGTCGCAAGCCGCAAAGTTGGATGCGACAATGGATGCCTTTGTGCAGGCGTTGAACTGGGTCAACCAAAACACA
>NZ_JBSSCZ010000045.1:0-8510 GCF_054060215.1 Thermostichus sp. OS-CIW-30
TTTGCCGTGTTTTCCTGAGTTGACCACCTGTCAACAAGAGCGGGTGGCTGCGGCCATTGCTGAAATCCTCTCAGAAAAAACCTGCCCGTAGCACTGGTTATGGTGATTTCAAATTACACTGAAGCAGCTTGTAGATTCCAGACCTCTTTCTCCTTTGGAGAGGGGCCGGGGATGAAGGAGTGATGAGGGGACTGCGGTGTTGTGGAAACTAAGCCGAAAACTAGTTCCACTACTTCAACAGACGGGAAGCCTGGGGATCTTCTCCTCAGAGCAGGAATCAAGGCGCCAGGTTCGTTTTCTGCGCCGCTTCCGCTTCACCCGTATTGGGGGGCGGTTTGTCGGGATCGCCCTGTTGGTAAGTATTGCTGCTTTCAACACCGGCAACAATCCCCTGTACTTGTTGCTGGGGATGCTGCTCAGCCTCATCCTCATCAGCGGTACCCTCTCTGATATCACCCTCAAAGATCTGGAGGTCAGCCGGCAGTTGCCTAGCCGCATTTTCGCCGGCCAGCCTGTCTTGGTGGGTCTCACGCTGGTCAATCGCAAACGGCGCCTGCCCAGCTTCTCGTTGCAGGTGAGCGAACGCATTGAGGGGCTGAGGCGGGAAGATTGGCCTTCCAGCTATGTTTTGCGGGTGGATCCCGGTGCCAAGGTGGACACTTTTTATCAGCAGACTTTTTCAAGGCGGGGAGCCTGGCAGTTGCAAGGTTTTGAAGTTGCCACCAGCTTCCCATTTGAACTCTTCCGCAAGGCGGTGGCAATTAGGGATCCCCAAACGGTGATCGTGTTTCCGCGGCTCGCCCCGGTTCAAGGATTGGCGCTGTGGGATCAGCTCAGCAGCGGCAACCAATTGCGCCCCCAACCCGGTCGAGAGGGAGACTACCTGAGCTTACGGCCCTACCGCCCCCAGGACGATGTGCGCTCTGTCCATTGGAAGATCTCGGCCAAACGGGATCAACTAATCGTGCGGGAGTTGGAGCGTCCACGAGCCCAGGCCATCACCCTCTGTTTTGAAAACCGCTGGCAGCCCCAGAAAGAGAGGCCCGAGATCCATCGAGACAAGTTGGAGCGAGCTGTAGAGCGCTGTGCCGGGATCCTCTTCTACTTGATGCGAGAAGGTTACCCGGTAGCACTTGTTACGTTACAAGAGCGGACTCCTTTTGGGTCAGACCTGGCCCATCAAGATCACCTGCTGACCGTGTTGGCACGACTTACTTTTGTCGGGGATCCCCAGCTCAGCCCTCCACTGGAAAGAGAACCTGATCCCTCTGTCAAGTTTGACCTCACCCCTCAAGATCGCTGTGTGCTGCTGGCCCATCCCGACCAGGATGGAAAATCTGCCCCGGCCCATCTCATCCACACGGGATCGCTGTTGCAATTTATCCCAATTGAGTGAGCTTCAGGCCCATTTTGATAGCAGGATCCATCTGAGATTGTTTGGAAAGCTTGGGCGCAGATCCTTGCAAAGCTTTAGGTTAAACTGCTGAAGAGGTGGTGGTTCACTGCTCCAACTTTTGTCGCAATTCTGGAATGGCCCGCCGCATTTGTCGATAGCCCTCCTGAATAATCGGATCTGCTTGATGAAAATCGAAGATCCCATACTGGCTCAGCTTGGGTTGTAAGAGCAAATCCGGCGGATGTTCGGCTAAAACACTGCGGGTAACGATTTGCTCCATCACGTTCAACGTCTTGCCAATAACGTCGAAAATATTGGGACCAGAGGGCTCATCTGGAAACCATTGGCTAATTTTTTCTTGGATCCCTTGTTGTAGGGATTGATAGCGTTTGCGAATGCGGGTGATGAAGTTGGTTTCTTCTTCGATCACTTCTCCTTCAGCATTCAAGCGCTGTCGCCGTTGAAGGGTTTCTTCCACCTCTGTTTCTTCCAGTTGCGACTCCACATCCGCGGGATCCACATGGTTGAGATTGACCGCAACAACAACATCGGCCCCCATCTCTCGCACCACCCGCACTGGCACCGGGTTGACAATGCCCCCATCTCCGAGATAGCGCCCTTCGTGGTGAAAGGGAGTGAAAATTCCTGGGATAGAGATGCTGGCCCGCACGGCATCTGCCATTTTGCCCGAACGCAACAGCACCTCCTGGCCTGTGATCAAGTCGGTAGCCACACAGCAAAAGGGGATCCCGGCCTCTTCAATACACAGCTCTTGCAAATGTTCTGTCAGCAGCTCATAAATTTTGTTGCCATCCAGCAGGCCACAGGTGGGAAAGACCACATCAAACAAAGACAGGATCATCTTCCAGTTGAGATCTCGCACAAAGTCTTCCAGCTCATCCAGTTCTCCTGCTGCATAAATGGCTCCCACAAAAGCGCCAATGCTCGTCCCAGCAATGTAGTCAACGGAGATCCCAGCCCGCTCTAGAGCTCGAATCACACCAATATGAGCCCATCCCCTCGCTCCGCCGCTGCCCAGTGCTAATCCCAGTTTTTTGCCCATGATTGCTCCCTCAAAAAGAGACCCAAAAGACCTCAAGAATCCTAAACCTTGCTCCCTCTAACAATTAGGTACCTGCCCTTTCCCGCAGATCGGAAGGCAGATAACTGCGTTCCCCTAAGATTTCCAGAAGGGGGCCATAGCGGTCGAACTTGACCACGCTGACCGAGGCGGCCAAAACCTCAATGCGATCCCGGTAGCGACCCAGGTCGATGCCCAGCAGGCTGCAGAGAATAACCCGAATGGTGGCCTTGTGGGAGACGATCAAGACGTGGCCGCCTGTCCATTTTTCCTGGATCTCGGCCACAACCGGCATGGCCCGATTGGCAATTTGCACGGCGGTTTCGCCCCCCGGAGGGGCGTTCCAGGCCGGCTCGGTCATCCAGCGCCAATAGGCTTCTGGGTAGGCTTCTTGCGCCTCAGCGTGGGTTTTGCCCTCCCACTCGCCGTAGTGAATTTCTCTTAGGCCCTCTCGAATCTGCATCTGCAAGCCAACTTTCTCGGCCAGGGGGCTTAGGGTAGCCAAGGCGCGCCGCATTGGGCTGACGTAGAGAGCTTGCCAAGGGATCCCAGCATAGGCTGCGGCAAAGGCTTCTGCCATTTGTTTGCCTTCGGGGGTGAGGTCGGGATCGAGAGCGCCGCAAAAGCTGCCGGAACGGCTGTAGGGAGTTTCTCCGTGTCTAAGGAGGTAAAGTCTCAGGCTCATGGGAAATATGCTTATGGGAGCGAACTTTGCCACTCTAGCTGCCCAACTTTAAGCTCTCCTTATCCCCCCTCGGGGCGGTGGTTGGTGGTGGGGATGTAGATGCGGCTGCCCGCCCACTGCAATTTTTCCCGCAGAGTGCGAAAGTAGGAGAGATCTTTTTCCAGGATCATCAGCTTGGCCGGTGTAGGCGCTTGCTGAATGTGAACCCACTGGCCGGGATTCACCGACTGAGCCAACACGCCATCTGTCCACAGGCGGGTTAACCCTTCGGGATCCGCAAGGGGCCAAATGTCCACCCTGGCTGTGCCGCTGATGACAATAGGACGGCTGGACAAACTCAGGGGACAAATAGGGGTGATGATGATGGCGTCGAGGGTGGGCTCGAGGATGGGGCCATTGGCTGCCAGAGTGTAAGAGGTGGATCCCGTCGGTGTGGCCACCAGCACGCCATCCCCGTGGTACTGATCCAAAATCTCTCCGTTGACCTCGATCTCCATGATCGCGGCGGGCAGCCGCTCTCGGTTGATCGGCTTCAGGCAGATCTCATTGAGGGCATAGTAGACTTCGCTAACCGGGCGGCCCTGGGGTTTTCCCTCTCCACGGGCGGCCAAGGGATCCCCTTGCCCCAACTGCGGCTGTTCCCAAATCTGGGCTTGCAACATCATGCGGGCTTGCAAGAAAAAATCCCCTGCCTGAATGCGATCCCAGGGATCCTGTTGCAGCACCCGCTCCGACTGGGCCAAAAACCCCAGCCTACCCCCCACTTTGATTGGCAAAATCGGGATCCCATAGGAGGCTAGGTATCGTGCCGCCGCCAACACCGAGCCATCTCCCCCCAGCACCACCGCCAGATCGATGGGATCCGAGGTGGCCTCTAGAAAGACAGGGTAGGGGTTGTGGTGCAAGCCGGTGGGAGCCGTTAACACCGTAACGCCGCGCCGGCGCAACTGCTCCGCACACCTCTGGCAGGCGGCTTTGCTCTCCCGATCCCCCTCTTTGTAGGCAATCACCACCAAGCCCAAGTCCATGGTCAACCTCATCAAGGGATCCCTGTCGATTGTCCCCTTCTTCAGACTGGGGATTGCTCAGGATAATCCAGACTATCCCCCCCAAAGTTAACCAGAAAATGTTCTCTTGGACGGTGAAACCGATCACCGCAGCTCTCCCTTGAGCGTCACTGCCCCCGCCAGAGCTTTCTTCTACAACTTTTAAGTAACAGTTAAGTAAATGTAAACTACCCGACCCTGACTGCTTCGCAGCACAGGGCGGGCTTTCGGTAGCCCTGCAGTTGGCAAGCCAACCACGAGCCTCTAGGCTGGTTTACGGCAGCCCCCAAAAGCGCAATCACATTCGCACCATTCAAGTCCGCATCCCCTTCCCATCCACAGTGTCCACACTTAAACTGCTTCCCACTGCGGTAGGATTGCGCAGGGTCGGGATGAATGTGCAAACACCGGTGGCAGGTCTGCGACGTGTAGGCAGGCGGAACAAGAATCAAAGCAACCCCTGCACGCAGAGCCTTGTACTCCAAAAATTGACGGAGTTGATAAAACGCCCAACTGTTGGCCCTGCGCCGTTCGGCTTTGCTGCGTGGCTGTTGATTGACTCTTTTCCGAATCCCTGTCAAGTCTTCCAGAGCAAGAGCGCTGTTTGTCGCCTTTGCCCTAGAGACAATAGCTTTGGAGATGCGATGATTGACCCACGCCTGAAAGCGCCTCTCCTTGCCAGACAGCCGTTGCAACAGTTGACGGCATCTGCGCCGCGAACTGCGTGTGCCCTTACTGGCTTTGCGTTGAAGTACCGCCCTCAGCTTGGAGTAGTGGTCTCGGATTCGGTTCAACTGCTGTCCATTCCAGTTGTCCCCCTCTGACGTATGGGCAATATCCGTCCTTCCCAAATCCACGCCCAGCACTCTATCCGTGCCTTGCGGTGGGGATGGCTCCGCTTCCACACAGATTTGAATGAAGTAGGAACCGTCTTTGCGCTTGACCAGAGTGGCAGATTTGGGATTGGAGCCCGCCAACTGTTCTCTCTGGTAACGGCCAATCGCCAGCTCAAAGCGTTCTCGGCCTTCCACCGTGGTCAGCGACACCGTCCAGTCTTTCTCGCGGAACGAAAAGATACGAGCGTCGTAGGTAGCGAAGCCCCCTTTGAACGCTTTGACGGGGCGGTTTTTCTGTCGGGCAACTTTACGGGCGCCGACCAGCCGTCTGCAGACCTGCTGGGCCAAGTTACTGGACAAGCCGAACCGAGCACGGATTTCGCGGTAGCACAGAGACTGGAGCTTAACGGCGTTGGCGACTTTCTCGGGTGTGTTCTGGTTGACCCAGTTCAACGCCTGCACAAAGGCATCCATTGTCGCATCCAACTTTGCAGCTTGCGACTGGGACACCTTGAGCTTGCAGGAGACGGTCAGGACTTGGGTCATGGTTCTATCATAACTTCCGCATTCCTCCCGACCCTCGTCCTACGGACAGAGGGCGGGGCTCCTGCGATTTCTAGCTGAGAAGTCACCTTGAAGAATCAACCGAAAACCCCGCCATTTCCAACAGATGGCCCCAATCCGGATCCCTGAGTTCAGCCACCGGCGTAGGCTGGTGCAGACCTCAGCAATTCGGTTTATGGTATGGACATTCCCCCTGCAATTCCTCTTCTCCAAGCTGCAAACCCATGACCGCAGATCTCACCAACCGCATTTTGGGCAACCGCTACCAGCTGATTCAAGAAATTGGTAGCGGTGGTATGGGATCCGTCTTCCGCGCCTTGGACTTACACAACAACGGCCAAGAGGTAGCCGTCAAGATCCTCTATGCCCCCATGCTGCTGAGCCGGGGCGACTTCCAGACAGACTTGCGCCGTCGCTTTGCCGAAGAGATCCGCGTTAGCACCCTTCTGGGGCAGCATCCTCGCATCGTCAAGGTTTTGGATCACGGCCAAGAGGGGGAGCAAGCCTATCTGGTGATGGAGTACCTCAAGGGGCAGGATCTGGGCAAGCTGATCCGAGAAAAAGGGGCTTTGCCGGTTCGACAAGCCGTTCGACTAGCCTTGCAGGCCTGTGAGGGGCTGCACTTTGCCCACACGTTTCAGGCCAAGGTAGAGGGTCGCGAGATTCGAGGCGTTATCCATCGCGACATCAAACCCAGCAACCTCTTCATCGAGCAAGTTTTTCAAAATGGCAAGCTTATCCCCCAACTGAAAATCCTCGACTTTGGCGTGGCCAAAACCCTGGCGGATCACACCCTCAGCCTGGGCACCCAAAAAGGGGGAGGATTTATCGGCACAGCTCGCTACGCCTCTCCCGAACAGATACGGGGCAAAGCCTTGGATGCCCGCTCGGATATCTACTCCTTTGGGGTAGTGCTCTACGAGATGCTGACGGGATCCATGCCCTTTCAGCTGGAAACCGACTCCCTGCACAGCTGGATCCACGCCCATTGCTACGAAAGCCCAATCGAGATCAACCCGAAGGCAGCTCCCCAGCCGATCCCACCCCCTTTAGCAGCGGTGGTGATGGATTGCCTGAAAAAAAACCCAGACGAACGACCGCAAACGATGCGGGAGCTGGGGGAACGACTGCTGCAAGCCTATGACCTGACAGTGGCCACTCAACTCTCCACCAGCCAAGCCAGCACTGTGATCCTGCCCACCGGCAGCGCTAAGGCTCAACGGGATGCTCCACCCTCTTCTGACCCCAAGCCACCAATCCAAACCACCCGCAATACAGGATCAGCTTCTGGAGCCTTTGAAGATATCCGCGATGAGGATCTGGATCTCATCGAAGATGAGCCGGTCTCTCCCCCCTCCCCAGGTGCAGGGATCCCCTATTACATCACCGAGCGGGAACCCTCCTCAGCAGAAGCTTCGCCGGAAACACCGGATCCCTCTCCCCAAAGTGAGGATGAAACTCCCAAAACGCCCTCCACAGTGATCCCAGCCGGCAACACTCTCCCCACCATTCAGGATCCCCCTGTCGCTCGCCCTGCTACACCACCACGAACCGATACTCCCCGCACCCGCCCTCTGCCACAAGCTGCCCCCCAAACGGTTCTACAGCCTTCCGGCAGCAGTCTGAAGTGGGTCTTGGCCGGGGGATCCCTAGGCGTTATGGCTTTGCTGGCCGCCTTTTTGCTGTGGCCACGTCCAGCGGTTCGCGATACCCAGGAACAGCCGGATCGCACCCCAACTCCCGAACCCAAGGTAGAGCCCATACGCATAGAGCCTATACCCGTAAAACCAATCCTAGGGATCCCAACTCCCGGTTCTACGCCTACCCCTACGCCCGAAGCAACCCCCACGCCTACCCCTGAGGTAACTCCAGCGCCGACACCCACCCCGACTCCAGCACCAACACCCACTCCGGTGCCAACGCCCACCCCGACGCCGACGCCCACCCCGACTCCAGCACCAACACCCACTCCGAGACCGACACCCACCCCGACTCCAGCACCAACACCCACTCCGACACCGACGCTTACCCCTATCCCTCGATTCACCCCGCTTGTCCCTCGTACTCCTACCCCCACCCCGACTCCATCCCCCACTCCCACTGCCACACCTGCCCCAGCAACGCCAACACCTGCGGCAGAGCTGGCCCTCAGCGGCGAGTGGCTTTACGAGGGAGGATCTTTTATCTGGCAGGGATCCCTGTGCAAGGTCAATGTTGCGGCTGGCGTCCAGGAAACCGTCTCCATTCGTCAGGAGGGCAACCAGATCAGCGTTTCCTCCCCCAGCTTTTCTGAGCGCAGTGGCCAGCTCATCGGCAACCAACTTTCTGTTAGCGGCAGAATAGGGGGTAGCGGTACCCCAACCGTTGCTTGGAGTGGCACGGTCAGCCCTGACGGGCGCGTGATTCGCGGCAGAGCCACCTGTGGCAGCGCTGACTTTGCCATCAAGCTCACCCGCCAGAGCTAGAGGCCGACACCCCCCCCTCGGTCTCCGCCACCGCCGTTTTCTCTATCCTCCGGTTTCTGTTGCCGTTGAGGCGGTGGAGGAGGAGCAGCAAAGCTTTCGCTCACAACTTCGATGGTGTAAGGGCCTCGCCCAGGGCTGCCCGGCCCAGCGGCTGGAGAGGCATTTTGCGCCCAGTAGCTTTCCACCAAGAGCAGGTAGCAGCGGTCTTGCCGTACTGGGATCGTCAGCTCGGAGGTGGTGAAATCACCAGGCTTTGCGTCATCGTTGATGAAGAAGAATTCCGGATCAGTCTCCCTGTTGACATCAAGACCAAAGATGACCAGCACAGGGTCAAAGACTGGACTAGGTCGTGTTGATCTTATGTTAGGATAGAGAGAATAATTTATAGAGGAAAGAGGATGAAGTTGGTTTTTTTAGATGAAAACAAATGGCAGAAG
>NZ_JBSSCZ010000046.1:0-6510 GCF_054060215.1 Thermostichus sp. OS-CIW-30
TTCTCGTTTTGACAAATTGGCCAGGAACTTCTTGAGTTTTCTCTATCTCGTCAGTGCTCTCTTTTGGCTCAAATGAAAGATCAACACAACCTAGATATCACCGAACAAAAGCGGCTGGAACAGGAGGTGTGGGAACAAGAAGAGCGTTTTCGCGCCTTCCTCAACAACAGCCACGACATTTTGTGTCGGATCGATGCCCAAGGTCTGCTGCATACCTTAAATCCTCCGGCTGCTGAGAAAATTTTGGGGCGTGCTCCCAATCAGGGAGAGGCCGTACCCTTGGATTGGGTTCACCCCGAGGATCGGCAGAACGTTGCTAATGCTCTTGAGCAACTCAAGGCTCGACCTGGCGAGACACTCAGCTTTATTTACCGGGCCCAACACGCCGATGGCCAGTGGGTGTGGCTGGAGAGCCTCTGCACCAATCTTTTGGAGGATCCCTCTGTGCAAGGGATCGTTTCCAGTACCCGCGATATCACCCAACAAAAGCAGGTGGAACTGGCTTTGCGAGAGAGCGAAGCCCGCTTCCGAGAAATTGCAGAGGCTGTACCGGTGGTTTTCTTTGTGTATTCTGCAGACTTGAGCCAGTCTCTCTACAAAAGCCCCCAAAGCGAGAAGATCTGGGGTTACACAGCAGAAGAGTTTCGCCGCAAGCCAGATCTCTGGAAAGACAGGATCCATCCCGAAGATCTGCCAAGGGTACTGCAGGTGGCCGCCCGAGCCACTCAAGAAGCCCAGCAGATCACCTACCGCCTTTTCCATCGGGATGGCAGGCTGCGCTGGCTGCGTACTTCTTGCCGACCCATCTTGAACGAACAGCAAGAGGTTATCCGTATTGTTGGCATTACCGAAGATATTACGGAGCAGAAAGAAGCAGAGCTGGCTCTACAAGAAAGTGAGGCCCGGCTTAGGGCCATTCTGGACGGGATCCCTTTTTCTATCTTTCTCAAAGATCTGGAAGGGCGCTATCTTCATGTAAACAAGACTTATCTACAACAGAGAGGCTGCAAGGCAGAAGAGCTCTTTGGAAAGTTGGATAGTGAGCTGTTCGCATCAGAAGAGGCTCTAGAATTTCGAGATCAGGATCAAAAAGTCCTGCAATCTCCGCATCCTGTCAGCTACGAGCGAACCTTTTTCCGCGATGGCAAGAGATTGACCCAGTGGGTCACCAAGTTTGCCCTGCGGGATCAGCAGGGGTCTCCTTACGCCGTTTGCGGCATCGCTGTGGACATAACGCCCCTCAAACAAGCCCAAGATCTGTTGCTGAAAGAAGCAGAGCGGGAGCGGCTGCTTGGAGCTTTGCTGCGACGCATCCGTCAGGATTTGGATTTGCAATCTATCTTGCAAACCACTGTTGCAGAAGTGCGAGAGGTTTTCCAGGTGGATCGGGTGATGATCTATCAGTTGCAGGAAGGTGTAGGGGGGTTTGTAGCTGCTGAGTCGGTGGCGGATCCCTGGCCCAGCCACCTGGGCCGCTACGTGTGGGATGAGTATTTCCAAAGGGATCCGTTCTATCGCAAGTACCAAGAGGGCTTTGTCCAGGCAGTGGGGGATGTAGCAATAGCCGATTTGGATCCTTGCTATCGGGAGTTGCTGGAGTCTTTCCAAGCCCAAGCCAACTTGGTGATCCCGATTCGGCGGGGAGAGGATCTCTGGGGCCTTCTGGTGGCACAGCACTGCCAATCCAGCCGCCCTTGGCAGGGGTGGGAAATCCGGCTTTTACAAGAGCTGAGCGATCAATTAGCCATCGCGTTGCAACAGGCCCAGTTATATGAACAACTGCAAGCCCTCAATCAAACCTTGGAAGAAAAGGTTCGGCAACGCACCTCTGAGTTGCAGCGATCCCTGCAATTTGAGGCCCTGCTGAAACGCATCACTGACCGGGTGCGCGACTCTCTGGATGAAGCTGAAATTCTCAACACCGCTCTGCGCGAGCTGGGAGAAAACCTAAATGCAGATGGCTGCGATATTGGCCTTTACAACGCCGATCTCACCCTTTCCGCCATCAGCTACGAGTATTGTCCTCGCTTGGGGTCGGCCTTGCATACTTGTATTCCCTTTGCCCAATATCCAGATCTCTACGCCCAGTTGTTGCGAGGAGAGCCCTGCATATTTTGTTTACTTCCTGACCATTGTTTACTTCCTGACGCCCCCCGCCAAGGATCAGTCTTGGTCTGCCCTCTGCGGGATGGGGAGCAAGTCTTGGGGGATCTGTGGGTTTTTCGCAGCAGCGAGGAAAGTTTTGATGAGCAGGAAATGAATCTCGTAGCTCAAGTGGCCAATCAATGTGCTATCGGCCTAAGGCAGGCGCGCCTATTCCGAGCTGCCCAAGAGCAGGTGCAAGCCCTAGAGCGCCTCAACCGCTTGAAAGACGATTTCATCAGCACTGTCAGCCACGAGCTGCGCACTCCTCTAGCCAGCATGAAAATGGCCCTGAAAATGTTGCAGATGGCTCCCACTGGGGAGAAACGAGCTCAATACTTAGCCATTGCAGAGCGAGAATGCCAGCGGGAGATCGAGCTGATCAATGACCTGTTGGATTTGCAGCGGCTAAAGGCAGGAGCCTATGCTTTGAATCTGCAAACGCTGACCTGGGAAGCCTTGTTGGGGGATTTGCTGTTGGCTATTGGCGAACGCGCCCGTACTAAGGGGCAAACCTTTCAAGCCAACGTGCCTCTGGAGAGCAGCATCACCACAGATCCTCTCCTTTTGGGGCGTATCCTGCGGGAGCTGCTACACAACGCGGTGAAATACACCCCCGGCCAGGGATCCATCCGCCTAGAAGTCAGGGTTGAGGCCAACCGAACTCGCATCCAAGTCAGGAATAGCCAAGAGATCCCGGCTGAGGAACTCACCCGCATTTTCGATCGTTTTTACCGGATCCCCAGCCATGATCCTTGGAAAGAAGGGGGCACCGGTCTGGGCTTGGCTTTGGTGAAACAAATGGTGGATCAACTGAGGGGATCCATTGAGGTCAACAGCTCTGCCGGTTGGACGACTTTTACGCTACATCTACCCGAATTGCCGCAATTTTAATTCCACTTCTTCCCCTCGCTTTGGGATACATTACTGGCAGGGATCCGGGGGGGCTTTGCCTAAACCTATGACAACTCGCCTAGATTTGGCTCTCACTCTTGAAGACTTCCTCAAGTTGCCTCACATAGAAGAGTCTCCGGCATGGGAGTACGTGGATGGAGTTGCCATTCAAAAACCGCTGCCCAAAGTCCGCCATTCCATTTTGCAAAAACGCCTCGTGGCTGAGGTTGACGGCAGCACCACCAGCTATACTGCCCTACCCGAATTGCGATGCACTTTTGCCGGTCGTTCCATTGTTCCCGATATTGCCGTAATTGCGTGGGATCGAATTCGCCTAAGTGAAACAGGCGAGCCAGAGGATGACTTCACCGCAGCACCCGACTGGATTATCGAAATTCTTTCGCCGGGTCAAAGGGTAAGCCGTGTAATCGATAATATCCTGCATTGCCTAAAGCACGGCAGCAAATTAGGGTGGATGGTGGATTTAGACGATTACTCTGTTTTGATATTTGCCCCTCAACAAGAGCCAGAAATTTGCCGAGGAGATCGTCAGCTTAAGGTGATCGATGGGATCCAGTTAGCATTGACTCCACAACAAATCTTTGTTCTCCAATACACTACCCCCGCCGCATGGCCGTAACCCCCGTGGGATCCAGCACCTTGCCCCGTTCCACCTCGGCATAGACCAGGTAGCGATCCCCGCAGTCCATCCAAGTTTTCACACGGCACTCCAGGTAAGCTAAGGCATCCAACAAAATGGGGCAGCCATTCTCAGCAGTGGCCGTGGCCAAGCCGGCAAAGCGATCTTCTCCAGGGCGCTGGGGCCGCTGAAAGTGCCGCTGCAAGTTGCTACCTTTGCCTTCCCGCAAGATGTTGAGCACAAAGGGTGCCTGGGGATAGGTCAGCAATTCGGCTTCTTGTTCCTTGTTCACCGACAGGGTTAGCCCTGGTGGATTGAAGCTAGCCTGGGCCACCGACCAGGTGAGGAAGCCGCGGCGGGTCTCTCCTTGCAGGGCGGTAACTACGCACAGGGATCCCACCACCCGGCTCAGGGCTTGCCCAACCCGATCCGCCTGAGTTTCGCTGCTGGTTTGGCGAGGGGCGCGGGCTCGTTTGGCTTTGCGCAGGGCCTGAGCAAACTGGGATCCCGCCTCTTGACAGGCTTCTAGGATTTCAGGGGTGGGCTTAAACTTGGCGCGGATCGTCTCAAACCCCAAGGAAAAGCCGGCATTGAGCAACTTACTCTCGATGAGATCCACCGCTTCTCCGCTCCAGCCGTAGGAGCCGAAAACCCCGGCTAACCGGGTGGTGGGAACCGAAGAAAGGATGATGCCAAGGGCGGTTTGGATCTGCACAGGAGGATGGCCGGCCAAGGTCGGGGATCCGATAACAAACCCTTGGCAGCGCTCCAGAGCTTGGGCGATCTCCTCCGGGGTGGCCCATTCGCAGTTGATCCGCTCCACCTTAACGCCGGCCCGCTCCAACCCTTGGGCTATGGCCATGGCCATCAAACCTGTATTCCCGTAAGCAGAAGTGTACAGAAGAGCTACCCGCTGCTCGCCGGGATCCTCCTCGCACCAAGTGTGGTAGTCCAGCCGCAAGCGCCGCAGGCTGTGGCGCACCAAGGGGCCGTGGGCAGGGGCATAGATTTGGGCGGGAAATTCTTCCAACTTGGCCAGGGCTGCCTTCACCTGGGGCAATTGGTTGCGGTGCAAGCAGTCGAAGTAGTAGCGACGGTCTTCGCTGAGCTGCCGCCAATGCTCGTCAAACACCTGCTCATCGCACACATGGGCGCCGAACAACTTATCGGTGTAGAGGATCCCGGTAGCCGGATCGTAGGTACAGAGGGCATCGGGGTGGCGGGGTGTGGGCACGGTGCGAAAGTGCAACTCATGCCCTTCCCCCAGATCCAGGCGATCCCCATCCCGGATGACCCGCAAACGGAAGGACTGGTGGCCATTGTAGAAAATGCCCAGATCGGCGGCTTCCTCTTCGTCGCGACTGCGGGGCAAGGGATCCATCTCTTCAAAGGCAGCCCGTAGCGTAATGGATCCCGGTTTGGAGCAGAGCACCATCGCATAGGGAGCCAGAGGCAATAGGGCCTTGAGAGTGGCAATGCGGTTAAAGTTGACGTGGCTGAGCAAAATAAAGTCCAACCGCTGTAGGTACTGGTGTTGGGCCAGCTCTTCTAAAAAGATGCTGGTGAACGATTCCCCCGGAGGATCGATGAGAAGGGTTTGGCGGGCCTGGATGAGGTAGCTATTGGCAGTGGTGCCCCGTTGCCGAGCGTATTCCAGCTCAAACTTCAGGCGATCCCAGGTGCGGGAGCGGAGAACCAACGTGGACGGGCCGATAAGGGCAACTTGGACATCGCGGGCGGGGATCTTGCTCTCCATAGCAGCCTCCGATGCGGTATCTGTCCTCACCTTGCCACGAAACTGGGGGAATGGGGATCCCTTTTCAGAGTTTCGGGAGAACAGGGGTTGGCTTACCCAAAAGTTGGGTCTGAAGCCCCGTTCTACCCCTACGCGGAACTCAACCAGTAGGGCGGCTTTTGTGCTACAGCAAATACAGTGGCGAGAAGACTCAACTGCCCAAAAAACCACACGACTGTCTTAAAGCTGTTCACGCAGTGTTGCTAAGAAATACCAGTAATTAAGAATTTTCTCCCTTTGGGACAGGGAGTATTCAAGTTTTTGGCCAGCGAAAAGAAGAGGCTAAGATCGGCTTGTAGCGTGTTCAGGCTGCCTATGTCTGCCCGATCCAAGTCCAAAGTGGAGGCCCCTACCAAGGGGATGGATCCCCGCCAGTTTACTGAAGCTGATGTGGCGGCAATTGCAGAGCGGTTGGAGCGCAATGAGTATCCGACCGTCTTTGGCTGCTTGGAAGACTGGCATGCCCTTCGAGCCGTTGCCTTTTATGCTCCCCACTTAGTGGCTCCCTATGCACACCTGTTGGAGTGGGAAGTGGATGAAGATTAGGGCTGTCCTTGCAGTTCTTAAAGGGATCCCAGTGCTCAGGGCAACGAGGGGGGAGGATTTCCGTCAGAGCCTTGCCGGCGAATCAGGTAGCGCACTTCTTCAAGGAGAACGTTGAACCTCTGATCCGTTTCCGCCTGCCGTTGGTTGATGGCCTGGATGGCGCGTTCGTGCTCTCGTTGTAGAGCGGTGAGGGTAACCAGAGCTTGAGTCACTTCCTCTGCCCACTCGGCAAGGTGAGCTAAGTCAGAGCGGGTCTCGCTGACAACTTGCTGTAGCTCTCGCAGGCCTTGAGCTTGGGCAGCAGCTTGTTCGGCAAATTCGGCGCGGCTTTCTTGGATGGACTGACGCAGCTCCTCGATTTCCCGCAGACGGGCGGCGTTCTCCTCGGCAGACTGGGTGCGGCTTTCTTGGATGGACTGACGCAGCTCCTCGATTTCCCGCAGACGGGCGGCGTTCTCCTCGGCAGACTGGGCGCGGCTTTCTTGGATGGACT
>NZ_JBSSCZ010000047.1:0-5513 GCF_054060215.1 Thermostichus sp. OS-CIW-30
CTTCTGCCATTTGTTTTCATCTAAAAAAACCAACTTCATCCTCTTTCCTCTATAAATTATTCCCTCTATCCTAACATAAGATCAACACGACCTAGTTTGAATCAAAATAACTATAAAGCTGGGCCAGCCTCTCCGACTCATCTGAATACGAAGAACAGATGGAGCTTTCTGGGGTCATTCATCATCCTCACTAAGATCCGGCCTGGGGATCCCTTCATTGGCTCATGATTTTGGGAAACAGCATGAAAGCACATGAGTTCTGGGCCCGTACCGACAGCCAAGGTCAACTGATTTTGCCCATGCGGGCGCAGGAACAATTGCCCAAAAATCGAGTTGTGCGGGTGCTGGTGTTGGTAGATGAGCAGGAGCTGGCTCCGGCGGATCCTTCACAGGAGCAGTTGCCCACTGCCTCGCCAGATGAAGAGCATCTTTGGTATGGAGCTCCCACCGTTCCCTACGATGGCATTTAGCGCATGGGATCTTGGCCGGACAGCCGCCAGCGGTTTAGGCGTGAGAGGGTTTCTGCATCCAAGTAGGCATCAATGCCCCGCTTGCTCGATAGCCGTTTTGGCTGGAGGTGCCGGATCTGCTGCTGGGCCTGCTGCACTTCATCCCACAGTTGTTCTGCCGAGACCCATTCGGCGTTGTAGCCACCGATCACCAATTGCTGGACACGATCGGAGGTAGCCACCCTTACCCGACACCCATCCTTCTGCAGCTGAGCACACAGCCGTTCAATGCAACTGTCGGCGGTCTCGCCATAGGAGGTATACAGGATCTCGATACCCGAAGGGGAGCGCTCTTGCCGGGCTGGAGTGGGTTGGGCGTAGGCATCGTACACCACGGTCGCCTGGTAGCCCCGGAAGGCCACATAGTTGGCCAAAGATTCCACCAAGCGCAGACGGGCCAATTCCATCAGGGAGCGACGCGCCAACTGGTTCAGGGTGGGCCAAGCTCCGATGATGTTGTAGCCATCAACCAAGAGGAAGGTGGAAGAGGAAGCTTGCATGGATGACGGTGGATCCCCTGTCCGGGATCACACTTCTTAATCTTAATCTTTATCTTATTTTTAATCTTAGTACCCAGCCTTAAAGGTTACCCCACTACTCCGAATGCTCCGATACTTTCCCGGTTGTGAGCAGATCACGGTCTGCGCTGAATCCAATAGGTGGTGAACAGTTCGCCACTGGCCTGTTTCTGAATTTTGCCCCCCAAGGCTGCGATGCGCCGCTCCCACTCCGTTAGGGGGGTGAAAATCGGTTCGGTGCCTTTGAATAGCTCGATGAGGCCCCATTGTTCCGCCCACACCGAGTCGGGATTGACCACTTCAATAATCACAGGTGCAGCCGGTCGCAACACTCGCATCAACTCTGCCCAAACCGCGTCGAAGTACTCAATCGGGTAGTAGTACAAAAATCCGGTGGCAATGGCCAGATCAAATTGCTCCGACTCGTAGTTTTCCAAATGGTGGGCGGATCCCTGTTGCATTGACTTGAACAGCTTGGAGTTAAGCTGGGGTGCCCGCGAGCGAATAAAGCGCACAATCTCACCGCTCAGCTCATGGCCGTAAAAGTAGGCTTGCCAATCGTTCCAGGGATAGGTCAGGAAGCTTACCCCACAGCCCAAATCCAAACAGGCTTCCCGTTTTTTGGGGGCACGCAGTTGCCAAAAGGGGATCCCGAGGCGCTCTTGCAGGTGATCCCGCTGCTGGGCTTGCCAAAAAGGCAGTTGCTCCAGGTCTGGGGGAAGTTGCCAAGCTGGCTGACCCAGTTGAATTTCCAGCTCCCGATTAAAGCGAGCAGCCACAGAGGCAAGGTAGGGATCCCAGCGTTCCCCAGTTTGTGGTAACTCCATCTGTTGATGGCTTTGTCGTAGATGGTTGTGAACTTAACTTGCACTTAACCTACACTACCAGGACTCTCGGCCCGTAGGCTCCCGGCTGCAGGGATCCATTTACCCAGCTGTGGCTGCCGAGGATGGTGCCTGCCGGAATCTGAGCTTGGGATCCCAAACGGGTGTGGGCGCCGATGTAGCAGGGGGCGTGCAGTTGAGCGCTGGGATGGATCTCAGCCGTTTTGTGCACCCATATCCCCGGCGCCTGTTGCTGCACATCTTCCAGGGGAAAATCCGTCATTCGACCCAGGAGAATGTCCAGTTGGCCGTGGTAGTAGCTGGCCGGCGTGCCCAGATCCCGCCAGTAGCCTGTGTGGAGATAAGCTTGCAGCCGGTGCCCTTGCCTGAGCAAATCGGGGAAGACACGCCGCTCGAAGCTGAGGGGATCCCCACTGGGGTAGTCTTTAAAAATGGCTGGATCCAAGACATAGGTGCCGGCGTTGATCGTGTCGGTGGTGAGGGTGAGGGCTTCTGCAGGGGTGGGTTTTTCCCGAAAAGATTGGATCTGGCCCCCTTCCCCAACTTCCACCAGGCCATAGGCGGTGATATCTTCCACGCGGGCGAGGGTGAGGGTGGCAATGGCCTTGCTCTGCACATGACATTGCATCAACGCCTGCAAATCCAGATCCGTGAGGATGTCGGCATTGAAGACCACCAAGGGATCCCCGGTGAAATAGGGCTGAGCCAGCACCAAGGCTCCTGCCGTATCCAAAGGCGTCTCTTCGGGAATGTAGCGGAGCTTCACCCCCAAAGCAGCGCCATCTCCCAGAGCAGCCTCAATTTGTTGGCCCAGATAACCCACGCTGAGCAAAATATCCGTCAGGCCGGCTCGGCGGCAGCGCCCGATCAGCCACTCCAAAAAGGGCACATCCAGGAGGGGCAACAAAGGCTTAGGCTGCAAAAAGGTAAAGGGCCGTAAACGAGTTCCTTTCCCACCCGCCAAGATCACCGCTTGCATAACCACCCTCAACCCCGTTCTCTTCCAAAGATATTGACATCCTCTCCGCCCAATTGCTAAGGGGGATCCATTGGGTCGAGCCAAATGTTTTCTGCTACCCAGAACGTCGATTCTCCGTTGCCCACAGAGGGATACGGATTGCCCCCCCGGGCAATACAGCACGAGTCTTGATCTCAAGTCTCAGGGGATGCCTTTCTGGAGGAGATATTTCAATCTCAATTGGGATTCATAAGCTCAATCCTGAGACAGTTGATTTGCCTTTTTTAGAGCATGTTTGGAGAATTGCGACCCGCTCGCCCCAGTCGGGAATAGCCACCCAAAGCGGCAGTGTCAGGTGATACTACCTTGCAACGGGAATTGTGACAGCCTTGGATAGCTTGGATGGATTCCAATGGGTTTGCCCTTCACCTTCATCTGAGGTTTTGCCGATGTCTGTTTCTCGACGCCGATCCCTACAAGCCCTTTGCTTGACCCTGGCCGGATGCTGGGCTTTAAGTGCACACCAGGGATCCCTGCTGGCCCAAGGTAGCGATTTGTTGGCTCAAGTTCAAGAGCGGGGGGTGCTCCGGATTTCCACCGACTCCAATTACCGGCCTCAGAGCTACCGCAACCCTGACGGCAGTTGGGAAGGATTTGACGTGGATGTGGCGCGCGAGATCGCCAAGCGCTTGGGGGTAGAGGCTGAGTTTCTGGATATCAACTTCGATGTCATCACCGCCGGATCTTGGAATGGCCGCTGGGATGTCAATGTCGGGTCGATGACCGTGACTGCCGAGCGCCAGAAAGCTCTGCTGTTTACCATTCCCTACTACTACACCCCCGCCAGCTTCGTGGTCCACCAAGCCTCGACCTTGACAGATATCGCCGCCTTGGAAGGAAAGCGAGTTGGGGTGGGCACCGCCACCACCTATCAAGCCTACCTGGAGGGCAACCTCACCCTGGAAGGAGAGACCATCCAAGTTCCGGCCCCGCGGGTGGACATCCGCATCTACGACACCGATAGCCTGGCTCTGCAGGATTTGGCACTGGGGGATGGCACCCGCCTGGATGCAGTCTTGACAGCTTTGCCGACGGCTGAAAACGCCATTCGGGAAGGACTGCCCCTGAAAACTCTGGGGGATCCGGTCTACTATGAAGCCTTGGCTGTGGCCTTGGATCGCTCCAGCCCTGCCCCTTCCGAGAGCTTGCAAGCCAAAATTAACGAAATTTTAGAATCCATGCACGCCGACGGCACGCTAACAGCCCTCTCGAAGCGGTATTACGGCATTGATCTGACGAAAAAAGCTGAGTGAGCAAAGACTCTATCCCACTGGAGCAGCCCATTTACCCACCGCCCCGGATTCGAAAAGGGATCCCGTTCCCGGTGGCCCAGGGGTTGTGGTTGGTTTTGTGGCTGCTGTTGTTGCTGTTCACCTTCAGCGGGGTACAGTTGGAGTTGGCCGGGATCCCCATCCGTACCTTGCGTCTCAACGGCAACTTTGTGCGCGAGTGGTGGTGGTTCATCTCGCAAGGGGTGGGCACTACTTTTCAACTGTCCTTGGTCTCCATCCTCTGTGCCACCACCTTGGCCTTTTTGTCGGCACTGGCGGGCCTCTCCCAGATTGCCCCTCTGAGCAGCCTCTCCGCTCTGTATGTCTCGTTGATGCGGGGCACACCTCTATTTCTGCAGTTTTTGTTCATCTACCAGGCTTTGCCGCAACTGGGTCTGGTGTTCGGCTCGTTCACTTCGGCAGTGCTGGCCTTGAGCCTGAACTATGGCGCCTACATGAGCGAGATCTTCCGGGCCGGGATCCAAGCCATTCCCATTGGGCAGCGGGAAGCTGCCTATGCCCTGGGGCTTAAGCCCTGGCAAACCCTGTGGTGCATCATTTTGCCGCAAGCTTTCCGAATTGTCCTACCCGACATTGGCAACCAATTCATCGCCATGCAGAAAGACACTGCCCTGGCCAGCGCCATTGCTTTGCAGGAGTTGATGGGCCGGGCTCGACAGGCGGGTTTGCCGCGCCAACATTTTTTTGAGGCTTTGGTGGTGGCAGCGCTGTGGTACTGGCTGCTGACGTTAATCTTGTCATTTTTCCAGGGACGCTTGGAACGGTACCTGGCCCGCTAGAGGAGCCTGACTCTAATCCGGCCATTACTTTGGTGTCTGCTTGCATACGTTTGTGGTTGCCCACAAAGACCGGCTGTGCCGTTCGCGATAGCAGGGGGCTCCAAAAACAGCCAGAAAGCTGGGGGACATCATCCTGCACTGACCTGCCGCAGTGGGTGAGAGAGGATCCCTGCCACCTCAAGCGGAACGCCATTCAAGAGGCAGGGTTGGCCTTTCGAGAGAGCAAAGACCCGAAGTTTCGCAGCGTCAGAGATCAGAGCTTTGCGGGATACTGCCATTCTGTTTGGCAACGAGCAGGATGCAATCGCTGCAGCCCTGGGCAACAGTGTATGGCTTCGCCATGCAAGCCATAGCCATTCCAAACTGGATTGGGACACTCCCCAAGCGTTCCGCGCTGCTTCCGCGACCACTCCCAGGGGAAGAGGGAAGTTAGGAAGCGATGCAACTTAAAGCTGTTCGTCAGCTAGAAATCGCAGGAGCCCCGCACTGTACCCGTAGGGTCAGTGTCGGGAGGAATGCGGAAGTTATGATAGAACCATGACCCAAGTCCTG
>NZ_JBSSCZ010000048.1:2500-5145 GCF_054060215.1 Thermostichus sp. OS-CIW-30
CTTCTCTGGTGCAGCATTCCAGCTGCTTCCCCTAGCCCGCCGGCTGCCGTTTGGCCGTCCCACAACCCCGCCCAGCCGTAGCTGAGCGGTTTAGGCTCTTTCCCGTTCGCTCGCCGCTACTGAGGAAATCACTTTTGTTTTCTTTTCCTGCGGCTACTAAGATGTTTCAGTTCGCCGCGTTCGCCCCTTTGGCCTATGGATTCAGCCAAAGGTGACAAGGCTTGCGCCTTGCCGGGTTGCCCCATTCGGGAACCTGCGGATCACCGCTTTTGTCCAGCTCCCCGCAGCGTTTCGTCGGTAACACGCCCTTCCTCGCCTCTGCGTGCCTAGGTATCCACCGTGCGCCCTTAACTGACTTGACCTTTTCACCTCACGTAACATTGGTGTTCTACCTGCCTCATGCCCCCAGGTTGCTGCTGCTTCCCCCAAGCCAAGGCTCGGAGGGCTCAACCCAGAAGCATGCTGCTCTCTTGCTATGCAGTTTTCAAAGTGCTGGCCGGCTCAACCCGGCTGGAGGCTTGTGCTCGGACCCAAACCCCTAGCCCGGTCGTCAACCTATCCAACTGGAGAACCCCTTCCCCGCTCCTCACCAAAGTGGTGGAGGTAAGCGGACTCGAACCGCTGACTTCTGCCGTGCAAAGGCAGCGCTCTACCAGCTGAGCTATACCCCCAATCCAGACTGCACCCACCCTCTGGCTTTGCCCTCAGCTTGGCCAGCTCGCTTCTAGCTTGCTAGCTCTCCCTTCTCCAGGACAAACAGTGGGCCATCCTGGACTCGAACCAGGGACCTCACCCTTATCAGGGGTGCGCTCTAACCACCTGAGCTAATAGCCCTCCCCTCGGTTCCCCTCCAGAACCCCAGTCAACCATCTCTTCAACCCCGACCGACCTGGGATAACCTTTGCTGGCCTGAGGGTGGTCTAACTCCCCTCAGATGCCCCAAGGTAGGTCTCCCTAAAAGGAGGTGATCCAGCCGCACCTTCCGGTACGGCTACCTTGTTACGACTTCACCCCAGTCACCAGCCCTGCCTTCGGCGGGTGCTCCGACTTCGGGCATGGCCAGCTCCCATGGTGTGACGGGCGGTGTGTACAAGGCCCGGGAACGTATTCACCGCAGCATGCTGATCTGCGATTACTAGCGATTCCGCCTTCACGCAGGCGAGTTGCAGCCTGCGATCTGAACTGAGACGCGGTTTTTGGGATTGGCTCACGCTCGCGCGCTCGCGACCCTTTGTCCGCGCCATTGTAGCACGTGTGTAGCCCAGAGCGTAAGGGGCATGCTGACTTGACGTCATCCTCACCTTCCTCCGGTTTGTCACCGGCAGTCTCCCTAGAGTGCCCAACTCAATGCTGGCAACTAGGAACAAGGGTTGCGCTCGTTGCGGGACTTAACCCAACATCTCACGACACGAGCTGACGACAGCCATGCACCACCTGTGTCCGCGCTCCCGAAGGCACCCCCACGTTTCCGCAGGGTTCGCGGCATGTCAAGCCCTGGTAAGGTTCTTCGCGTTGCATCGAATTAAACCACATGCTCCACCGCTTGTGCGGGCCCCCGTCAATTCCTTTGAGTTTCACACTTGCGTGCGTACTCCCCAGGCGGGACACTTAACGCGTTAGCTCCGACACTGACCGGGTCGATACGGCCAACGTCTAGTGTCCATCGTTTACGGCTAGGACTACTGGGGTATCTAATCCCATTCGCTCCCCTAGCTTTCGTACCTCAGCGTCAGTTGAGGCCCAGTTGCGCGCTTCCGCCTCAGGTGTTCTTCCCGATCTCTACGCATTTCACCGCTACACCGGGAATTCCCGCAACCCCTACCTCACTCTAGCCGGTCAGTTTCCAGGGCCTTCCCACAGTTGAGCTGTGGCCTTTGACCCCAGACTTGACCAGCCGCCTACGTACCCTTTACGCCCAATAATTCCGGATAACGCTTGCCTCCTCCGTCTTACCGCGGCTGCTGGCACGGAGTTAGCCGAGGCTTATTCCTGGGGTACCGTCAGCTTTCGTCCCCCAGAAAAGAGGTTTACAACCCAAGGGCCTTCCTCCCTCACGCGGTATTGCTCCGTCAGGCTTGCGCCCATTGCGGAAAATTCCCCACTGCTGCCTCCCGTAGGAGTCTGGGCCGTGTCTCAGTCCCAGTGTGGCGGGCCATCCTCTCAGACCCGCTACGGATCGTCGCCTTGGTAGGCCATTACCCCACCAACTAGCTAATCCGACGCAGGCTCATCCTCAGGTGGATTGCTCCTTTCAGCTTCCGCCTGTATGGGGTATTAGCAGCCGTTTCCAGCTGTTATCCCCCGCCTGAGGGTAGATTCCTACGTGTTACTCACCCGTCCGCCACTAACACCCGAAGGTGTCCGTGCGACTTGCATGTGTTAAGCATACCGCCAGCGTTCATCCTGAGCCAGGATCAAACTCTCCGTGTCAATTCAAGAGCTTGTCTCTGGAAAAATGGAAACTTGACAGGGTTGAATATGCAGCCACCAGCCGACTCAGGGAGCCTGCTGTGCTGCTTGGCGATGGTTGACTGAACGAGTTACTTGTCAAGGTTCTGGGGCGCCGGGGCTGGGTGGCCTTGTGGCGCTTTACTACCCTATCCCCACCCCCACCACCCCGTCAAGATATCCAACCCAAAATTTTT